>NZ_BAABMO010000014.1:0-89307 GCF_054767435.1 Proteus sp. MB838 | reverse complement strand
AATATAATTAATTTATATTATATGCATATCACTTAAATTAATAAGTTATCCGTTTGGGTAATTAAAATTAACAAATAGACAAAGAGTACGCAAATACTTTTTACCTAAAAAAAAGGAAATATAAATTACATGAGAAATAAAATGCACATAAGAATTAAAGAACGCCGTTTACAATTATCATTAACACAAGAAGCTCTAGCAAAGATGTTAAGTGTAAGCCGAGTTTCTATTACAAAGTGGGAAACACGAGTTACAGAGCCGGATGGAGAAAATTTACAGGCATTAGCCAAAGTCCTTGAAGTCTCTCCTGAATGGTTACTTTACGGGGGAAACTCATCAGAAGCAGATGCATTAATTATAACTCGCAAGACAGTGAATATTAAGAAAATACCCATTATCACGCTTGAACAAGCAGCTGATTGGAAAGCACGTTACGATACATTAAGATTAAGCGATATTCAGCATTGGTGCTGTGCAACAGTACCCGTATCTGAACAAGCATATGGATTAATTTACCAAGGCGAATCTATGACAAACCCCTATTCACTTCCTTCAATCCCTAAAGGTTCAACCGTTATTATCGAACCATCATTCAAGAATGAGATAGAGTTATATGGAAAAATAATTATCGCTAAAAATATTATTACTAATGATATCGTTATTAAAAAGTTTATCCATGAACCACCACAATTTTATTTAATCTCATTAAACACAGCCTTTACCCCAATATTATTTACTGATGATTATCAAATTATTGGTTATGTAATACAAATTATTCAGACTCTCTAATCTTCTTTATTTTAGTTTATTGAGCTGGCTCATTTCAGCTCAATATGTACTTCCCATTACATGGTTATTGTAATAATATAAACATCAGGTACAATAATTATCTATTAACAAACATCTCTCTTATTAACAATGCAAAAGGAAATATATATTCGATAGAAAATAATGCTATTTATTAGTTATCAAATAAATTTCATTATTTTTTATTTAAATGTAAATTAATACTTATTAACTAATTTTTATTATGCAAGGATGTATTATGAAAGTATTAACATTAAAGGAATGGTCGGATAAACGATATAAAAGTCACCCACCTTCTCTAACAACATTAAATAAATATGCACGATTAGGTTATTTTTGTCCCCCTGCAAGGAAAGAGGGCCGATTATGGCGAGTCAAAGAAGATGCTGATTTAGTTGGTATAGTTGCCACTCCTTCCATCAAAACATTCGATGACCCTATATTAAGGAAAATATTAAAAGATGAGCGGACGACTTCGTAAAAAGAATATTGATATACCCAATTTATATTCAATATATCATCCAAGGATGAAAAAGATATATTGGCGATACCGTCACCCAATTTCAGGAAAATTTCATTCATTAGGAGATGATGAAGCACAAGCTAAACAGATAGCTCTTGAAGCCAATAACCGTATAGCAGAACAAAGAACACGCCAAATTTTAATCATTGGTGATAGAGTTGCTACTATGAAAGATCAATCTATCTCTGTTTCTACATGGTTAGATCGCTATTGGAATATTCAAAAAGAACGTTTATCACAAGGTGAGATAAAACTTGCTACATATAAACAAAAGAAAAAACCTATAGATCTGATGCGTCAAAAATTGGCTTTATATCCATTAGCAAATATAGGTACTCGTGATCTAGTCAGTATTATTGATGAATACAAAGCAATAGGTCAAATGCGTATGGCTCAAGTTGTAAGATCGGTTTTTAGTGATATTTTTAAAGAAGCGCAACATGCTGGAGAAGTTCCTTCCGGATATAACCCTGCTCTGGCAACGAAAAGACCAAGAACACGGATCAGGCGACAAAGACTCACTCTAGATGAATGGCATAAAATTTATGATATTGCCGATAAACAACATCGTTATATGGGAAATGCAATGCTACTTGCCATTGTGACGGGTCAGCGAGTTAGTGATATCTCACGTATGCGTTTTCAAGATATTTGGGATGATCATTTGCACATCATACAAAGTAAAACAGGATCAAAAGTAGCAATACCACTTTCTTTACGTAATCAAGCTATTAATGTATCTCTTAAAGAAGTTATTGAACGATGTCGTGATCGTATTGTAAGCCATTATTTAGTTCATTATCATCGAACTACTTCACAATCTAAACGTGGCGAACAAGTTACTGCAAATACGTTAACGACTAATTTTAAAAAGGCGAGAAATAAAACGGATATTGATTGGGGAGAAGGAACACCTGCAACATTTCATGAGCAACGTTCTTTATCTGAACGTTTATACCGAAAACAAGGTATTGATACCCAAGCCTTATTAGGCCATACCACACGTTTACAAACCGATCGTTATAACAATACTCGTGGAAAAGAGTGGGTAACCATTACCTGTTAATTTTTATTTGGTTATATTTTTAAGCATCAGATAATCTGCAATTGATAAACTTCGGCTTCTTTATCATGCCATTTGCAGATTATTTTCTGTTATATTTTTCACCAAAATAAATACCTTATTGTTTATTCACTCATATTTTATATTTAGCTTAATGTCTGTTGAGATTTATTCACTTTTGCTAACTTTGGCTATTTAAATACAATTCTCTATATGAGTATGTTATTTATTATTGTAAAAAAACATTAATAAAAAACGGGAACTAATAAGCTACCGTTAACTATTTATCAAATCAACAATTATATAGGTTTGATAATTACGTCACCAAACTCGCTATATTTCAGCAACTTAGCGCCGTCCATTAGACGTTCGAAATCATAAGTAACAGTCTTCGCTTCGATTGTGCCTTCCATAGCTTTAATGATTAAGTCAGCAGCTTCTGTCCAACTCATGTGGCGTAGCATTATACCCATAATAATTAGATAACTTATTAAATGAATTATAATTATTGGTGGTGACAATCTTTTTTATGTGATCTTGGTTTGTATGTAACTGGTTGATTTTTAGTTTGGGTTGAGGTGGTTTTGGGGAAACCATTTTCATACACAATAATTGATTTTACAGACTATTCTTTACTAATAGAATAATCAGCACCACGAAACAAAGGGTGATAACTATCATGATGATAATTATCATAAGGCATAAGCGATGGAGTTATTGATAATTCATTATCATCCCATTTATTACGTTCTAAATAAAAATACACATTGTTCTCTTTTAAAAATGAAAAGTTTGGATCTTTTTCAACATAATCTTGATTTTTTTTAGGCTTCATCCATCCTTTTAAACTCATTTCATATGATAACAGCCATTGATCACCATATAAGGCGTCGGCATTTAAATAATTATCCCAGAGAGTTTTATCTAAAGACGATTCCAATAGATTCTCCTGTTCACAATCTAATGCCAGAAGGGCAACACACGAATCCCTACATGTTGAAATTTTATCTACAGCATTTGAATTAACATTTAAACGGAATGCTAAACATCCCCAAAGAGCATTTGCAACTTCGCTAGAATGGCGTAATTCAGCATGTTTAATAATTATATTATTAAGAAGAAAAGTGAGTTCATCTTTTAACACATTGACATTAGATAAATTTTTTTTGTGTAAAAGAATTTGTTCAAGCACAAAAGGTAGACAAGACGGCTCAGGAGCAACACAGAGCATAAGCAATCGTTGGAATGAATCCCAATTTTCTTCATTAATTGGCACAGAACGAAGACATGAGATAGCCCACTGGAGAACTGATTCATCAGTATATTTATTATATAAATCAAATGCTAATGAAAAATACGACTCAAGATCGCTTAGTTGAGTATTTTTATCTGAACGAATTTGAAACTGTCTTAACTCAGAAAGCCAATTAGATTCTAATCTAACAGGTAACTTTGATATATAAGTTTTTTTTGTGTTAAGAGCCAACTCAAACTCAGCAAGATTTGCATCTAAAATATGATATGCTCGCTCCGCTTCATCTCGATTAGCAAAACTAAGTTCATAATCATCAATAAAGCGATGGCCTTTAATATGTGGGAATTTTTTAGCTACTTCTTTATCTACACTGTGCATTAATAATTCAGCAATTACTAGTGAAGTATCAGGACCAATAGGAATCCCTACCGTTTGTCCATCCTGCCCTTGTCGTACGAGATAATCTAGTTTATTGCCTAAGCTGTCCAATCGGCGATTAGCTTTAGCCAAATTTTTACCATGCAATGCCCATGGTATAGAGTGTGTATATATACTATGATAAAAGCGACTAATATCTGTAGTTAAAATATATCTTGCGCCAATACGGTTTTTTTTAGCTAACTCAACTCTCTGACTTTGGGAATATTTACCATTAATTGCTCGTCCATCACTCTTAAATTCAGGCTCAGTCGCTGCAAAATTTGAACCAGAAACAGCTGGTTTAATTTCTTGCCAATTATTTACTATTTCTCTTGCCAGCAAATAAAATAGAACTGGGTTACAAATACTCAACTGTCTACGCTTCAATCCAACTCTAGCCAGAGAGTAAAAAACCTCCTTTGCTACGGGTATATTAGAGCTTTTAACAATTTCCTTACCAAAAACACCTGGAATTTTATCTGGTTCCTTGTAATCTGACAAAGTATCCATCAGTGATGCAAATGATCTTGTCATAAACGGCTTTGGTAACTCTTTGGGAAAATAGCCACGCTCCAAAAGACCTTTTAATTCCATTTTTATCGTCCTACTAGTTATTAATGAGATTTTGAGTAATTATTTATTTTCTGATGACTTCTTTGATGGCCAATTTAAATTATCAATCAAAAATGCGCTATAAACTGTAGTCGCCTGATAACTATAGAATTCATCTGCTCTTTTTTTTAATAATCCACTACTCAAATAGCTTACAATTAACCCCAAAAAAGAAATACATGAAAAACTACTAGTTAAAAAACAAACAACGCCAAACAATAAAATAATAAAACTACAATTTCGGTAAAAGCCATATCTAGATAAAAAAACCATAAAAGTAGTACTTAACTGTTTAGTTTCAACATATTCTTTACAAATCATGAAAGGGTTTTCAATCTTGTTATTTAGATCTCCAAAGCTATTTTCTTTTATATATTTTTCCATCGTTTCTTTGTCTATTTTTCTCTTATCTTCATTTATTTTAATCCAAAAAAACAAATATTTACCAATATAACGTTCAAAGAAATTAGCTATTGGTTCTATTAACAATCCTAACAATATTAATATGATAGGCATCACAACAAGGATATAAGTTGCTGGTAACTTAATCAAAAAATCAAAAATCACTTCTTTTTGGGGTAATTGGTTATTTATAGTTATAAATCCCAAAATAATGATAACAAAAAATACTCCCGTCATAAAAAAAGTGAAAATATCCCAAAGAGAAATCCTTATTTTTTCAATCATTTAACATTATCCAATATAAATTCAATTTACATAATATATTTTATAATACTTAAGATATAATCCTGGGTCTACATATCAATCAAAATAAAAACTAAATCAATACGTTTAAAGTGAACAATAATATTTTCTCTAATATTCTTGAGTAATGGCATATATTCATAACAACTATTACTAAAATAATTATTCAATAACCTCAATTATAAGTATAAATTTCATTGTGTAACTATTTCTTACCTATAGCATTCTTATCAATATACTGAATTCACCCCCATAGTTTTACCATTTCGCCACAAGCCAACTAACTATCCAACTCTACTTATCTAAACTCTTCTATCACCCACCATACTCCCTCACATCAATATAAAAATACTGCTTACCTAGTGAGGTTGTTGACATCTGTCCGGACACTATCATCGAATGAGGAATAATACGGTTACCTCGCTCACAAAGAATTACTCTAATTATTTTGCCTCCAATCAGATCCATCATCCCAATATGCCCAATTATTGTGATTAATACCGCACAGGGAAAACCAACATCCACGCCATTCCAATTATTTCCTGTGAGCACAAAGTTATTTCCCTCTAATAAATTAAGCGGTCTTTGGCTTGAAGCGTGTGTAATAACACCTTTATGATAAATTTGAATTCCCCATTTTTGAGGATGAAGTGAAATATGATAAGAAGACTTCACAAATATATAGAGCTCATATTCTGCTGAATTACCTTGAATAGTATCAATTAAATTCACACACCACGCATTGTTCTCAGAAATCACTTCAGATAATCCACACTTTTAATTGTACTGTTTTGGGGAATAGTTTTGGTGGGGTTTTGGGGAAGAATTTTATAGTACAAAAAACAAACGGGAACTAATAAGCTCCCGTTAACTATTTCTCAAATCAACAATTACATATGCTTGATAATCGCGTCACCGAACTCGCTACATTTCAGCAGTTTAGCGCCGTCCATTAGACGTTCGAAATCATAAGTAACGGTCTTCGCTTCGATCGCGCCTTCCATACCTTTAATGATTAAATCAGCGGCTTCTGTCCAACCCATGTGGCGTAGCATCATCTCCGCGGAGAGAATAATAGAGCCTGGGTTAACTTTATCTTGTCCGGCATATTTTGGTGCTGTTCCGTGAGTCGCTTCAAATAATGCACACTCATCACCAATATTAGCGCCAGGAGCAATCCCAATACCACCAACTTGTGCTGCTAATGCATCAGAAATATAGTCGCCATTTAGGTTCATACAAGCGATAACATCATACTCGGCTGGGCGTAACAGGATTTGTTGTAAGAATGCATCTGCGATAACATCTTTAACAATAATATCTTTGCCTGATTTAGGGTTCTTAATTTTAACCCAAGGGCCACCATCTAACAGCTCACCACCAAATTCTTCACGGGCTAATTCGTAACCCCAATCTTTAAAGGCACCTTCGGTAAATTTCATAATATTACCTTTATGCACCAATGTAACGGAGTCGCGATCGTTATCAATTGCATATTCAATCGCTGCACGAACTAAACGTTTAGTCCCCTCTTCTGAACAAGGCTTAATACCGATACCACAATCTTGTGGGAAGCGAATTTTGGTTACACCCATTTCATCTTGCAGGAACTTAATCACTTTATCAGCTTCTGCTGAACCGGCTTTCCACTCAATACCGGCATAGATATCTTCTGAGTTTTCACGGAAGATAACCATATCCGTCAGTTCTGGGTGTTTTACTGGGCTTGGAGTGCCTTTGTAATAACGCACTGGGCGCAGGCAAACGTAAAGGTCGAGTTGTTGGCGTAGTGCCACATTTAATGAACGGATACCACCACCTACTGGTGTAGTAAGAGGACCTTTAATAGAAACACGATATTCACGAATAAGATCTAAGGTTTCTTCTGGCAGCCAAACATCTTTACCATAAATTTGTGTTGATTTTTCACCGGTGTAGACTTCCATCCACTCAATCTTACGTTCATTGCCGTAAGCTTTTTCAACCGCTGCATCAACAACTTTTAACATTGCTGGCGTGACATCGATACCGATACCATCCCCTTCGATATAAGGGATAACCGGATTATTTGGAACAACAAGCTTACCTTTAGCATCTAATGTAATTTTAGCACCATTAGCCGGAACAACTACTTTGCTTTCCATTTACCTCTCCTTTCATGTAAGCGCACGCTTTGTTAATTTTTTGTAAGAGACCTGTCAATACTACTTGATTATTCAGCTAACGCCAATCGCTTCTCTTTTAAGGTATAATCAATCTCCCATTTTTGACAAAAAATAGCTATGGCAAATCAATTTAACAATAGATCGAAACTACGCAAATCTCACGCACTAGCAGGACAAAAAAAACCTTCTCGCCCTAGAGGTGAGCGTAAAGTGATTATCTTTAATAAACCCTTTGATGTCCTTGTGCAATTTACCGATGACAGCGGTAGAAAAACGCTAAAAGATTTTATCCCCATTCCTGATATTTATGCGGCAGGACGGTTAGATAGAGATAGTGAAGGTCTGTTAGTATTAACAAATGATGGCAAATTACAGGCCAAATTAACTCAACCAAATAAAAAAACAGGGAAAGTCTACTATGCTCAAGTAGAAGGCATTCCCACAGAGATAGCGTTACAACAATTTCGTGAAGGACTTAACCTAAAGGATGGGAAAACACTACCTGCAAAAATTGAAAGGGTAGAACAACCAACGTGGGTTTGGACGCGATTTCCACCTATTAGGGAGCGTCAATCTATTCCGACTAGCTGGTTAAAAATCACCTTATTTGAAGGAAAAAACCGCCAAGTTAGACGTATGACTGCCCATATTGGTTATCCCACATTACGCTTAATTCGTTTTAGCATGGGAAATATTACCTTGGATAATCTATTACCGGGTCAATGGAAGGAGATTAATTTTGTTTAAACCACATGTCACTGTTGCTTGTATTGTTCATGCAAACAATAAATTTTTAGTTGTTGAAGAAACGGTAAATGGCAAAGCCACATGGAATCAACCCGCAGGACATTTAGAAGCAAATGAAACCCTGATCCAAGCGGCACAACGAGAGTTATGGGAAGAAACCGGTTTAACCTTGCCGGTACAATATTTTTTGAAATTACATCAGTGGGTGGCACCGGACAATACGCCATTTTTGCGTTTTTTATTTTTGATAGAAGCGCCAGAACAATTAGCCACACAACCACATGACGATGATATTAATGGCTGCTACTGGGTGACCGCGCAAGAGATAATTAATAGCCAACAATTACGTTCACCGCTGGTAAAAGAAAGTATTCTTTGTTATCAACAAAATGAACGTTATCCACTCTCTTTACTGGATAGCTTTGGTTCAACATTTGCCTCTTAACCATGACTTTCATGGTTAAGAGGCAAAAAATGTATTCGTTTGATGCACCCTTGATAGTGATATGGTAAAGTATGGCGCTTATTTTTCCGCAGTGAGATCCATTCATGTCAGATAACAGCCAAAAAAAAGTCATCGTTGGAATGTCCGGTGGCGTAGATTCATCCGTCTCAGCCTATCTTCTTAAGGAACAGGGATATCAGGTCGTTGGTCTGTTTATGAAGAACTGGGAAGAAGATGACGATACAGAATATTGCTCAGCTTCTGCCGACCTTGCCGACGCGCAAGCCGTGTGCGATAAGCTTGGCATAGAACTTCACACTATCAATTTTGCCGCTGAATATTGGGATAATGTATTTGAACACTTTTTATCTGAATATAAAGCTGGCCGCACCCCTAATCCCGATATTCTATGTAATAAAGAGATAAAATTTAAAGCGTTTTTAGAATATGCAGCTGAAGATTTAGGGGCCGACTATATTGCAACGGGCCACTATGTTCGTCGCCGTGATATTGATGGTAAAAGCCAATTACTGCGCGGTGTTGATAACAACAAAGATCAAAGCTACTTCTTATATACATTAAGTCATCAGCAAATCGCCCAAAGCCTTTTCCCTGTCGGTGAAATGGAAAAACCTGAGGTGAGAAAAATTGCCGAGAAGCTTGATTTAGCCACCGCCAAGAAAAAAGACTCTACGGGGATCTGCTTTATCGGTGAACGCAAGTTTACTGATTTCTTATCGCGCTATTTACCTGCCAAACCGGGTCCTATCGTCACCGTAGATGGCGAAACCATTGGTGAACATCAAGGGTTGATGTATCACACCTTAGGTCAACGTAAAGGTCTGGGTATCGGTGGCACAAAAGAAGGTAGCGAAGATCCTTGGTATGTAGTCGATAAAGATGTTGCAAATAACATATTAATTGTCGCACAAGGTCATGAACACCCTCGATTAATGTCCATAGGCTTAATTGCTCAACAACTTCATTGGGTCGCAAGAGAGCCTATTACCGAAGCTTTTCGTTGCACGGTGAAAACACGATATCGCCAAGCTGATATTCCGTGTACAGTAACACCATTAGATGAAGATAAAATTGAAGTCCGTTTTGACTATCCTGTTGCTGCTGTTACACCGGGGCAATCGGCCGTTTTCTATCAAAACGAAGTCTGTTTAGGTGGCGGTATTATTGAAACACGTATTCAGGAGTAGATGTGGCTAAAGATTTTCGTGATATTACCCTTGCACTGGCTGGTATCTGCCAGGCAAGTCGTCTTGTTCAGCAAATTGCTTATCAAGGGAATGCAGACGAGAAAGATGTTGAAGTCATGGTTAACAGCATTTTTAATATCAACCCAACTTCAACCTTGGATGTTTATGGTAATCAAATAAGTCATTTGAAATTAGGTTTTCAAACTATAAAAGCTATCCATCAAGCGGTAAGAAGAGAAAAACTCACGTTTGAGTTGATGACTTATCAACAAGGCCTGATTAACCTTGAACGTATCATCAACAAAAATAACGATTACAGTTCGCATTTATCACAAAAAATATCTCAACTTGAACGACAAAAAAATTATTTTGAACCGCTTTCTGACGGATTATTTAATGCTCTCGCTGGCGTTTATAGTGATGCGGTCAGCCCTGTAGGGCCAAAAATTCAAGTTAATGGTTCGATTGAGTTACTTAAAAACCCTATTATTCAAGCCAAAGTTCGTGGATTACTTCTGACAGGTCTTCGTAGTGCCGTACTTTGGCGTCAAGTAGGTGGTCGCCGTTTTGATTTTTTACTCCATCAAAAAACCATCTTACGACAAACTGATGATTTTCTCGCTCAATGTTAATACTTTAAAATTCAACCTGGGAGTTGCCAACAATGGAATTATCTTCGCTGACAGCGATTTCACCGATTGACGGTCGTTACGGTAGTAAAACCTCGTCGTTACGGACTATTTTTAGTGAATTCGGTCTTTTGAAATTCCGTGTACAGGTAGAAGTTCGCTGGCTACAAAAGCTAGCATCTTGCACCGACATTAAAGAAGTTCCCGCCTTTGAACAAAACGCAATCGATTACCTTGATGCAATTGTTGCTAACTTCAATGAAGATGATGCTGCCCGTATCAAAACTATCGAGCGCACCACCAATCATGATGTGAAAGCGGTTGAATATTTCTTAAAAGAAAAAGTGGCAGCTATCCCTGCACTACAGCAAGTTTCTGAGTTTATTCACTTCGCTTGTACTTCTGAAGATATTAATAATTTATCCCATGCCATCATGTTAGAAACAGCACGCCAAGAAGTGCTACTACCTGCATGGCGCGAGCTTATTGATACTATCAGTAAAATGGCGCAAGCATATCGTGATTTACCCCTGCTTTCTCGTACTCACGGACAACCGGCAACACCTTCAACGGTAGGAAAAGAGTTTGCAAACGTTGCATACCGTATGGAGCGTCAATATCGCCAGCTTACTCAAGTAGAAATTTTAGGTAAAATTAATGGTGCAGTAGGTAACTATAATGCTCACTTAGCTGCCTATCCTGAAGTTGATTGGCACCAATTTAGTGAAGAATTTGTTACTTCATTGGGGATCACATGGAACCCATATACTACTCAAATTGAGCCACACGACTATATTGCCGAGCTTTTTGATTGCATCAGCCGCTTTAATACAATTTTAATTGATTTTGACCGTGATATTTGGGGTTATATCGCTCTTAATCACTTCAAACAGAAGACCATTGCCGGTGAGATTGGCTCATCAACAATGCCTCATAAAGTGAATCCTATCGATTTTGAAAACTCTGAAGGTAATCTAGGTTTAGCTAATGCCGTTATGGGGCATCTTTCCAGCAAATTACCAGTTTCGCGTTGGCAACGTGATTTAACTGACTCAACCGTACTACGTAACCTAGGTGTCGGTATCGGTTATGCATTAATCGCTTACCAATCAACCATGAAAGGCTTAAATAAATTAGAAGTTAATGAAAGTCATCTTCGTGAAGAGTTAGATAGCAACTGGGAAGTTCTTGCTGAACCAATCCAAACGGTTATGCGTCGCTATGGTATTGAAAAGCCTTATGAAAAACTTAAAGAGTTAACTCGTGGTAAACGGATCACGGCACAAGATATGGTTGTGTTTATTGACGGTTTAGCGCTACCAGAACAAGAAAAAGCACGCTTAAAAGCGATGACACCTGAAAGCTATATTGGTTTTGCCAGTCAACTTGTTGATAAATTAGATTAATTTATCCCATACTTAAAAGGCAGATAATCTCTGCCTTTTTTTATATCGATTACCCGTCCTAAATAAGATAAAAACTATCTATAACTTAAACACATTGTCCGTTACGGTATTCTTTAAGTGCTAGATTGACTATCATTATCTTAATTTCTCTTACAGCAACTGATTTTTACTGATGTACACAAGGTGGAATATGCGGATCTTAATTATTGAAGATAATATCTTACTTCGCCATCATTTATCTGTGCAGTTTCGCGATGCAGGACATCAAGTTGATGCAGCACAAGATGCGAAAGAAGCCGATCACTTTATCGCAGAAAGTACACCTGATGTCGCCATTGTTGATTTAGGTCTTCCTGATGAAGATGGTATCAGCCTTATTCGTCGATGGCGGGAAAATAATATTACTATTCCCATTATGGTATTAACGGCTCGAGAAAGCTGGCAGGAAAAAGTGACCGCATTAAATGCCGGTGCTGATGATTATGTGACAAAGCCTTTTCATTTTGAAGAGATCGTGGCACGCGTTCAGGCATTAATGCGAAGAAACATGGGCATTGCATCACAAATACTGACTATTGCCCCTTTTGAGTTGGATTTATCACGTAAAGAGTTCATGATCTTAGGTGAGCAAATCAAGCTCACTGCATTCGAATATACTATTTTAGAAACATTAATGCGTAATCAAAACAAAGTGGTGAGCAAAGATGTGCTAATGCGCCAACTTTATCCTGATGCAGAGCAGCGAGAAAGTCATACCATTGATGTGCTTATGGGGCGTCTGCGCAAAAAAATTCTCCAAAAATATGATAATGATGTCATTGTAACTGTACGTGGACAAGGTTATCGTTTTGATATGAAAGCTTAATATGCATAAAAAACAACGTTCGCCCTTCTCTTTACGAACAAGATTTTTACTTGCCACCAGCGCCATTATTTTAGCACTGACACTCTCTTATGGTTTAGTTGCCATAGTCGGCTCTATTGTCAGTTTTGATAAAACGACTTTTATGCTAATGCGTAGCCAAAGTAATCTCTACTATAGCTTAGCGCAATGGAAAGATGGGCAATTGCAGATTGAATTTCCGACTAACCTCAATAACAACAACACATCGCTGGTGGTTATTTTCGACGAGAAAGGCAATGTGCTATGGACGCCAACGGATTTACCTCAGGTGATCCCAAACAGTATCGCGCCAAAATGGCGCAATAAAGAAGGCTTATTTGAAATTAGTGTGAATGTTAAAACGACACGTTTTATGTTACAGCAACTGCCTCAATATCGTGCCTATCTAAAAAAACTCAACGAATATTCAAGTAATGATACCTTAACGCATTCCGTGGTTATTAATCACTATCCTGCGGCGGATAATATGCCTTATCTATCCATTGCGGTTATCGATCCTATTCCTCAAAGTCTGCAAAATGTAAGTAGAGTCTGGGATTGGTTTCTCTATATATTACTAGCTAATTTTCTTTTGGTGATCCCATTAATTTGGTTAGCAGCCCATTGGAGTTTAAGGCCGATTAAATCCATTATTGAGCAGATCAGCGCGTTGGAAAAAGGCACTCGCGATAATTTAGATGAAAATCCTCCTAAAGAGCTCAAAGGATTAGTTTATAATCTCAACATTTTATTGCGTAATGAACGCAATCGTTATAGTAAATACCGTACCAGTTTATCTGATCTGACCCATAGCTTAAAAACCCCCCTTGCTGTTTTACAATCAACATTACGTGCTCTACGTGCTGGCAAACAAATGTCTATAGAACAAGCTGAGCCAATTATGCAAAGTCAAATTGAACGAATTTCACAGCAAGTTGGTTATTATTTACATCGAGCTTCTCTTCACGGCGATCACGATATAACAACACGCAAGCTCCACTCTTTATCAGGCTTACTTGACAATCTTTGTAGTGCACTTAATAAGGTCTATCAATCCAAAGGCGTTGATATAACGTTAAATGTTTCCCCTGAAATGATGTGGTTAGGTGAAAAGAATGATTTTATGGAAGTCATGGGAAATGTACTTGATAATGCTTGTAAGTACTGTTTAGAGTTTGTCGAGATCAATGTAAGTCATGATGACAATTGTGTGATTATCACCGTAGATGATGATGGCCCAGGAGTCAGCCCAGAAAAAAGGGAGCTCATTTTTCAGCGTGGTACACGTGCAGATACATTGCGCCCAGGACAAGGCTTAGGATTATCAATTGCTGTTGATATTATTGAGCAATATAACGGTGATATCACCATTACCGATAGTCCATTAGGGGGGGGCAAGACTCATCGTCACCTTTGCTGAGCAACAACTCACTACTGAAATAGAGTAACGCTCTTCTCTATCAACTTATATTATTGCTGATTTAATTTAGGTCTTATCACAATAAGATTGCGAGATGTATGATAACTACGCAGTTGTCAGTATATTACTCGTTATTACTCACATTGCACCAAGGAATGTTTAGCAGGAAGTTGTAATTCATTATATGATATTTTTAGGCTTCCCAAATTCAGGAAATACACAATGGACTATAAACTTAATTTAGATTGGCAATCATTTTTAGAAAGCCATTGGCAAAAACGTCCTTTATTAATCAAAAACGGCTTCTCTGGTTTTGTTGATCCTTTATCTCCTGATGAACTTGCAGGTCTTGCAATGGAAGATGAAGTGGATAGCCGTCTTGTGAGTTGTCAAGATGGGCAGTGGGGAGTTAAACATGGGCCTTTTGAGCACTTTGAAGGTTTGGGTGATAAAGATTGGTCGTTATTAGTTCAAGCGGTCGATCACTGGCATTTTCCAAGTGCGACATTGATGAAACCTTTTCGTGTGTTGCCCGATTGGCGTATTGATGATTTGATGATCTCTTACTCTGTTCCCGGAGGCGGTGTGGGCCCTCATCTTGATCAATATGACGTATTTATTATTCAAGGGCAAGGTCGTCGTCGTTGGCGTGTGGGTGAGAAAATCCCAATGAAACAGCACTGCCCTCACCCGGATTTACTTCAAGTTGATCCTTTTGACGCCATTATCGATGAAGAATTAGAGCCGGGTGATATTCTGTATATTCCACCTGGATTTCCTCATGAAGGTTATGCCATTGAAGAATCACTAAACTATTCTGTTGGCTTTAGAGCACCTAATGCACGAGAGCTATTTAGCGGTTTTGCTGACTATGTTTTAGCAAATGACTTAGGAAGCTACCGTTACAGTGATCCTGATCTTACTCCTCGAGATAATCCGGCATTAGTCCAGCATCAAGAATTAAATAAGTTGCATGATATGATGGAAGACTTACTTGCCCAACCCGAAGTATTCCGTCATTGGTTTGGGGAGTTTATTTCTCAATCTCGCCATGAACTTGACTTGGCCATTCCTGAACCTTTATATGAAAATGCTGAGATCCACGATTTACTGCAACAAGGTGAACAACTTCATCGTTTAAACGGTATTCGCGCACTGCGTGTTGGTGATAGTTGCTTTGTTAATGGTGAATTAATGGATACTCATCATATTGAAGCTGCAGATGCCCTTTGCCAATATGATTGTATTGATAAACAACATTTAGGTGATGCTTTAGCAGATCCAAAATTTATACGCTTATTGACGCATCTTGTTAACCAAGGCTATTGGTATTTTGAAGATTAAGTATAAATAAACTATTTTTATACAAACACACCCAGCTAATTATAGCTGGGTGTTATTTTAACTATGTTAATAAACAGTAACTGTTATCTTATTAAATAATACATCGCCTCTTTTAGTAACGTTCTTGTGCCATAAAATAACCATGGCAAAACGATAAAAAACGCACTCTGTAGCCCTAAAAGTAACCAGGTATGCTTATCATTTGATAAATATAAAGAAAATATAATAAGATGGGTAATTAAAAAATAGCTGAAAACGATAATAAACGATGCTTTATACTCTTGTTTACTAAAAGTATTATCACTGGTTATCGGTATTTTTTTACACAGACATTCTGATCTTGTTTGTTTTATTATTATTTTGGAGAGTACAGCCATTACGCAAATATCCTTATATCATTTTATTTAGATTATAAAGAATATTATTTGAAATAATCGGCCAATAACTTATAAAAAACAAACTTATTTTTAAAGTTTAATTTTAAATAATATGAAAACAAACCCTATATTTAAAATATAAAGATAAAATAATAGCCGAGATTGTCGGCTATTATGGGGCAATTATTTTACATAACTGCTCTATTAACAAATAACTTTTGCTTTTTCTCTTTCGGCAGTAATTTCAGCAATTCGCATAATAACACTTACTGCGGCCTCCATACCTTCTAAAGAGATAAATTCATGTTTGCCATGAAAATTATAACCACCCGTAAAGATATTTGGGCAAGGTAATCCACGGTAAGAAAGCTGAGCACCGTCTGTACCACCACGAATAGGCTTAATATCAGGTTCAATATCACAATCAATCATTGCTTGTTTTGCAATATCAATAACATGTGGATACTGAACCACTTTATCATGCATATTGTAGTAGCTATCATCAATAGTTAGTTCAATATAGCAATCAGGATGTAGACCTTTACCTACTTTTTCAGCAATCGTGATCATGTTTTGTTTACGCTTTTCAAACTGATTGCGATCAAAATCACGAATAATATAGTGCATTTCGGCTCTTTCCACCGTACCTTTAATACTTTGTAGGTGATAAAAACCTTCATAGCCTTCTGTGTTTTCAGGGGTCTCTTCAACAGGTAATTCTTGGTGAATACGCGAAGCAAGTCCTAACGCATTTACCATCACGCCTTTGGCACTACCGGGATGAACATTATTACCAACGATTTTAATACTCACAGAAGCGGCATTGAAATTTTCATATTCCAATTCGCCCACACCTCCACCATCAACGGTATATGCCCAGTTAGCACCAAATGCTTTTAGGTCGACATAATGTGCACCACGCCCTATCTCTTCATCCGGCGTAAATGCAATACGGATATCACCATGAGGTCGATTTTGTGCTTTTAAACGTACCATCGCAGTGACTATCTCTGCGATACCGGCTTTATCATCAGCACCTAATAGAGTTTTACCATCCGTTGTAATTAATGTTTTACCAATCATTGAGTGTAAAATTGGAAACATAACCGGTGATAATACTTCATCACCAATACCTAGCGCGATATCACCACCACGGTAATCTTCAAGCACTTGAGGTTTTACATGTTTACCTGAAAAATCAGGTGAAGTATCAAGATGGGAAATAAAGCCAATAACAGGTACAGGCCAAGATACGTTAGAGGGCAAACTCGCCATAACGCATCCTTTATCACTGAGTGTCACATCAGAAAAACCCAGTTTTTTTAATTCTTGTACCAGTGCCTTCGCTAATTTTAGCTGACCATCGCTACTTGGTGACATTTTCGATGATGGTTTCGATTGTGTATCAAAACTAATGTATTCAAAAAACCGTTCTAATAATTTATCCATTTTGCCCCCTAAATCTCTCTAATAACAATAATAGGGAACTCTATAAAATAATTATTGCGTCAAATCAGCTTTAGGATCATTAATTAAATCAAACAATTTATGGACATATGCATCAACCACTTGGCTTGCGGGGCCATAATGTTTTTCTTCAAACTCACTCTCCACTAAGCTAGGTTCAAGGTTAAGCTCAACCGTGTGAGCCCCTGTTAACCGTGCTTCATGGACAAACCCAGCAGCAGGATAGACATTCCCCGAAGTGCCAATAGCGATAAAGAGATCTGCCTGTGCTAAAGCGTGATAAATTTCATCCATGCCGATTGGCATTTCGCCAAACCAAACAATATGTGGACGTAGAGGAGAGGGAAATTGGCAACAATGGCAATAATCTGTCGTTGATAAACCCCCTTTCCATTCAAAAACTTGACCTGATTGCGGACAGCGGACTTTCAATAACTCACCATGCATATGGAGAATATGTTTACTCCCTGCTTTTTCATGTAAGTTATCAATATTCTGCGTAACCAGCAGGAAATTGTCCTTTCCAAGATATTGCTCAAGTTTTGCTAATGCATAATGTGCTTCATTAGGTTGAATTGAGGGTTGTTGTAATTGACGACGGCGCTCATTGTAAAACTGCTGAACCAGCTTAGGGTTGCGGTGATATCCCTCTGGCGTTGCCACATCTTCAACGCGATGCTCTTCCCACAATCCATCTTCTGATCGAAAGGTTTTTATACCTGATTCAGCCGAAATGCCCGCCCCGGTTAGCACCACTACTTTGGGTAAATTCATTTCATGTTCCGTTTTATGGGTTAAATGAAAATAACGACAACGTGAGTGTTGTCTACGTAAACTTTTTATCTTACGAAACTTCCTAAGCCGACGATGACGAAGTTTAAGTTTCATCATGGCAATCCTTGGTTTTTATATTTAACAATCAATAAAAATTGATAACTTTACTGTCTTATTTCCGTTTATATCCATTTTATGTCAATAAACTTACTGTCCACTTAAAATTCTAGCAGGATCGAGTTTAGTTGCTCGACGAGCAGGATACCAACTGGCAATCAAACTCAAAATAACCGTCGTCAAAAATACGGAGAAAACATCAATTGCATGTATTTCTGAAGGTAAGAAATCGACAAAATAGACATCTCCTGATAGCACACTATGCCCTGTCATGGATTCAATTACCGAGACAATAGGGGTTAAATTTAGTGAGACAACTACCCCCATAATAACACCGGCCACGCATCCGATCATGCCTGACAACAGTCCGTACCATAAGAAAATATTGCGAATATGGCTATCTCTTGCACCTAACGTTCGTAAAATAGCAATATCTCCGCTCTTATCTCTTACCGCCATAATCAGCGTCGAGACAATATTAAAACAAGCAACCCCAATCACTAAAATCATTGAGAGATACATAATGCTGCGGATCATCTGAATATCGCTATACATATAACCATAATCGCTGATCCAGCTTTTAGCATAAACATAGGCTTGGCTATTTAAGCCTGCATTATGAATAATTTCATTAGCTAGAAATGGATCGCTTGTTTTCACTTCAATACCCGTAATTCCTTTGCCGTAATCAAGATACTGTTGCGCATCTGCCAATGGAATTAACGCTAATTGGTGATCGAGCATACCACTGAGTTTAAATATGCCACTGACTTGTAAACGAATGCGTTTAGGTTGTAATAGCTTTTTCGGATCATCATTGTTAGGGATCAGAATAGTTAACCAATCACCTTGTTTGATTTTTAAGGCATCGGCAACACCTTGGCCAATAATGATTTGTTGTTGACCCGCTTGAAAATGTTGCCATGCATTATTTTGCACATAGCTCGGTAATAAACTGATATCACTTTGTTTATTCGGTTCAACCCCCATCACTTGTACCGCTTTTAATTCTGTTCCTTTTTCAAGTAATCCGGTTAATAAAATATAGGGGGCAGCAGCAACAACACCCTCAGTATTTTCAATCCGAGATAGTGCCGGTTGCCAAGATATAAAGGGTTGTTCTACCGAATAAATTTGTCCATGGGGAACCACAGAAAGAATGCGGTTTTTTAATTCACGTTCAAAACCGTTCATGGCACTTAATCCGATAATCAATACCGCTACACCCAACATAATGCCCAGCGTTGAGATAATCGAAATTAATGACACCATACCAGCACGTTTTCGTCCTTTTGAAAAACGTAATGCGGTAACTAAAGCAAGTGGCAACTGCGCCATTATTCCACTCCTGAAATCGCTTCTTGAGACTCTAATTGACCATCTTTCATTTCAAGTTGACGTTGAAAGCGTGCCGCGAGAGATAAATCATGAGTAACAACCAAAAAGGCAGTTTTCTTTTCTTTATTTAATTTCATGAGTAATTCGAAAATACCTTCCGCATTTTTTTGGTCAAGATTACCTGTCGGCTCATCGGCTAAAACTAACGCCGGATCGTTTACTAAGGCTCTAGCAATAGCAACACGTTGTCTTTCTCCCCCAGATAACTCAGAAGGACGATGATGTGCACGAGCAGTTAATCCTACGGCATCAAGTAAAGACATCGCTTTCTGTTTGGCCTTTACTGCACTCATTCCACCAATCATTAGAGGCATTGCAACATTTTCTAATGCAGTAAAATCAGGTAATAAATGGTGGAATTGGTAGATAAAACCCAATTGAGTATTACGTAAATCCGCCTTTGCCGTTGAAGTTAATTTATTGAGCGATTGCCCTTTAAATATCACTTCACCTGAGGTTGGAGAGTCTAAACCACCCAATAAATGTAATAGGGTACTTTTACCTGAACCTGAGCTGCCGACAATCGCCATAAAATCACCTTGATTGATCGCGAAAGAGACGGATTTTAAGACTTGTGTTGAAATAGCACCATCTTGATACTGCTTACAAAGTGCATGACATTGTAATAAAGGGGTATTACTCATAACGTAGCGCCTCTGCTGGCTGAATAGTTGCGGCCCGCCAAGACGGGTATAAAGTCGATAATAGTGAAATCACAATAGCGGTAAAACCAATCATAAAGACTCGGCTCCACTCTAAAGTCGCGGGTAATTCTACCCCATGAGGAATAAGCCCTACCGCAGGCATAATCACATTTAGTTGGCTTGATAGTAACGCCCCTAACAAACCTCCCGCAATAGCACCTAAAATACCGGCACCTGCCCCTTGTAGCATAAAGATGGACATTATCTGTGAACGCTTTAACCCCATGGTTTGTAATATTGCCACTTCACCTTGTTTTTCCATCACCAGTAATGAAAGCGAAGTAATAATATTAAACGCGGCGACCGCAATAATTAGGCTTAATAATAAGCCCATCATATTTTTTTCCATTTTCACTGCTTGGAAAAACTCGCCCTTTCGTTCACGCCAATCTTTCCAACTTAAACCTGCTGGCAAAGGTTCAGCACTGTATTTTTCAATATTAAGGGGGGTTGAGAAGAATAGACGCCATCCGGTAATATTGCCGGGTTGATAGCGCATCAAACGCGCCGCATCTTGTTGATTGACCAGAAGTTGAGAAGCATCCGCATCACCGCCACTTTGGAAAATACCTTTGACTGTAAACAGTCGTTGGCTAGGCACTCGGCCCATTGGGGTGAGTTGGCTTACGCCGGGAACAATAAGGCGAATGCTATCCCCTTCTTTGGTTTTTAGCTGTTTAGCTAAACCACTACCGAGGATCACACCATATTCTCCCGGTTTTAATAACGAGAAATCGCCATAGCGAATAAACTGTGTTAGGGGTTCATCTTGTGCTTTGTCAATCCCTAACATCACGCCAACACCGATATTATCTTTACTTTGTAATACCACATCCCCTTCAACTAAAGGAACGACATTGATAACATCTTCTCGTTTTAATAACATTTGTGCAGTACTATCTTGTTTGGGTAGCTGCCCATTGGGTGTTGTGATAACAGCTTGTGGAATATAGGCCAAAATGCTGTTTTGTAATGAGCGTTCAAAGCCATTCATCACAGAAGTCACTGTGATCAATGCCGCAACACCCAGCATAATCCCTAAAGCGGATAGCCATGAGACGAATCGACCAAATTTGTCGACTGCGCGACCCCGCATATAACGGAGCCCTATAAAAAATGAGACAGAATTGTACATGAAAACTGTGCTGTTCCTGTTGCTAATGCTAAGTGTTCAGGGATAATAAAGGGTAGTCTTACTGAATGGAACCACTCTATTCCCAAACTGTGGTTTTTTCTTTTATCTTAACCTGCCCGCCAGTTTAAGCTTTGGCGATGTCGCTAAAGATGTGTTGGGAGTTAACTACAACCAAGAGTTCACATTACACGCTTATGTCCTCAGAATATCGTTATCAACTTCCTGTAAAACAAGGGGATACTCGCCAGCTGGGTCAGCTGACAGGTGCCGCTTGCGCCCTAGAATGTGCAGAAATCATTAAACGTCATGCTGGATTAGCCGTTCTTGTCACTCGTGATATGCAAAATGCACTGCGTTTACAAGATGAAATCCGTCAGTTTTGTGATTATCCTGTAGAGACATTATCTGATTGGGAAACATTGCCTTACGACAGTTTTTCTCCCCATCAAGAAATAATCTCTAACCGCCTTTCTACGCTATACCGTATTCCATCACTTCTCAAGGGAATTTTAATCTTACCCGTCAATACGTTAATGCAAAAAGTCTGCCCAACAGATTATCTCGCAAGTCATGCATTAATAATGAGTAAAGGAGAGCAACTTTCTCGCGACAATTTACGCAAAACATTTGATGAGGCGGGTTATCGTCATGTAGAACAAGTGTTAGAACATGGCGAGTATGCAACACGCGGCGCATTACTTGACCTATTCCCGATGGGCAGTGAATTTCCTTATCGAATTGACTTTTTTGATGATGAGATAGATAGCCTAAGAACTTTTGATGTTGATACGCAACGCACCTTAACAGAAGTCAAGCAGATCAAACTATTACCGGCTCATGAGTTTCCAACTGATCCTAATGCGATTGAACTCTTTCGTAGCCAATGGCGTGAACGTTTTGAAGTAAGACGTGATCCTGAACATATCTATCAACAAGTAAGTAAGCAAGTATTACCCGCAGGAATTGAATACTGGCAACCGCTCTTTTTTAGTCAGCCATTATCCAATTTATTTGCTTATTTCCCACAAAACACCTTAATTGTGACGCAAGATCTGCAAGATTGCGCTGATAAATTTTGGCAAGATATCAACCAACGTTATGAAAGCCGTCGTGTTGATCCCATGCGGCCATTACTGCCACCAGATGATATTTGGCTTAATGTCGAAACGCTCAATCAACAGTTGAAACAGTGGCCACGTATTCAACTTAAAACGCAAGCACTGCCGGAAAAAGCGGGTTATACCAATTTAGGTTATCAACCACTGCCTGATTTATCAGTCAATGCACAAAGTAAATCACCGCTTGATAATCTACGCCGTTTCCAAGAGCAATTTTCTGGCAGTATTGTTTTTTCGGTTGAAAGTGAAGGCCGGCGGGAAACCGTTCAAGAGCTCTTATCTAGAATTAAAATTGCCCCCAAACAAATTATTGAATTAGCGGATGCTAAAGAGAAAGGGTGTTATTTTATTATTGGCTCTGCAGAGCATGGCTTTATTGACAATTATCGTCAGTTAGCGCTGATCTGCGAAAGTGATATGTTAGGTGAGCGAGTCCACCGTCGCCGTCAAGATAATCGTCGCACCATCAATACCGATACACTGATCCGCAATCTGGCAGAATTAAGTCCCGGACAACCTGTTGTCCATCTTCAGCATGGGGTGGGTCGTTATCAAGGTATGACCACCTTAGAAGCGGGTGGCGTAAAAGCAGAGTACTTGATCCTCTCGTATGCGGGAGATGACAAACTCTATGTTCCTGTTTCGTCACTGCATTTGATCAGTCGCTACTCTGGTGGGGCGGATGAAAATGCACCTCTTCATAAATTAGGGGGTGATGCTTGGACTCGTGCGCGCCAAAAAGCAGCTGAAAAAGTGCGTGATGTGGCGGCGGAATTATTAGATGTCTACGCTCAACGAGCCGTAAAATCTGGTTTTGCGTTTAAATTAGATAAAGAACAATATCACACTTTCCGCCAAAGCTTCCCTTTTGAAACCACACCCGATCAAGAGATGGCAATTAATGCCGTATTAAGTGATATGTGCCAAGCCATTGCAATGGATAGGTTAGTATGTGGTGATGTTGGTTTTGGTAAGACAGAAGTTGCTATGCGTGCGGCATTTCTTGCAATAAGCAACAATAAGCAAGTGGCTATTTTGGTGCCTACTACCCTACTGGCTCAACAACACTTTGAAAACTTTCGTGATCGCTTTGCTAATTGGCCGGTCAATATTGAGATGATCTCACGTTTTCGTAGTGCCAAAGAGCAGCAGCAGATCACCGAAAAATTAGCAGAAGGCACCATTGATATCGTTATTGGTACACATAAATTATTACAACCGAGCATTCAATGGAAAGACTTAGGGTTATTAATTGTTGATGAGGAGCATCGCTTCGGTGTACGTCATAAAGAGCGTATTAAAGCAATGCGTGCCAATGTCGATATATTAACCTTAACGGCCACCCCTATTCCTCGTACGCTAAATATGGCGATGAGTGGTATGCGTGATCTGTCAATTATTGCCACCCCACCCGCTCGCCGTTTATCCGTTAAAACATTTGTCCGCGAATATGATGATCTGGTTGTTAGAGAGGCTATCTTGCGTGAAACATTACGTGGCGGGCAAGTGTACTATTTATATAACGATGTTGAAAATATAGAGAAAGCGCGTGATAGGCTAGCACAGTTAGTACCTGAAGCTCGTATTGGTATTGGCCATGGGCAAATGCGTGAACGTGAGCTTGAACGTGTGATGAACGATTTTCACCATCAACGATTTAATGTATTGCTCTGCACCACCATTATAGAAACGGGTATTGATATTCCGAGTGCCAATACCATTATTATTGAACGTGCTGATCACTTTGGTTTAGCGCAGCTACACCAATTACGTGGACGCGTTGGTCGCTCTCACCATCAAGCCTATGCTTATCTATTAACCCCTCATCCCAAAGCAATGACTAAAGATGCCCATAAACGCTTAGAAGCGATTGCCTCCCTAGAAGATCTCGGCGCAGGTTTTGCTTTAGCTACACATGATCTAGAAATTCGTGGTGCGGGAGAGCTATTAGGTGAAGAGCAAAGCGGTCAAATGAATACCGTTGGCTTCTCTTTATATATGGAGTTACTAGAAAGTGCCGTTGAAGCATTAAAAGAGGGTCGAGAGCCATCATTAGAAGATCTGACCAATCAGCAAACCGAAATTGAATTAAGAATGCCGGTGCTATTGCCCGATGACTATATTCCTGATGTCAATGTAAGACTCTCTTTCTATAAACGTATTGCCAGTGCCAAAGACTTAAATGAACTTAATGATCTAAGGGCAGAGCTTATTGATAGATTCGGCACCTTACCTGATGCAGGACGCAACTTATTACGTAATGCGGCTATTCGATTAAGCGCCATGAGTTTAGGTATATCTCGCATTGAAGCCCATGACAAAGGTGGCTTTATTGAGTTTGGTGAAAAAAATAATGTCGACCCGACTTATTTAATCGGTTTATTGCAAGAGCAACCGAGCGTCTTCCGTTTAGATGGCCCTACCAAATTGAAATTTATGATAAGCCTAACCGATCGAGAAAAACGACTCACTTTTATCGACGATATGCTCACCGCTTTTAGTGAACACAAAATAAACGCATTGTCTGTTTAGATAATAAAATGCAAAAAGGCCTAACATAATAAATATTAGGCCTTTTTTATCTTATCAGTTATCAGCGTTAATGCTAAAAAGAAAACCGTTACTCTTTACGGCAAGGAATATTTTCATTCATAGAACAATATGGCTCTTGCTCCAAAACAAGTCGGCCATCGCTATCTAGCGCGATGATATCGCCCGGTTTAAATGTCGTTCTCACTTTACCCGGTGTACCATCAATTGTGTAAAGCACATCATAACCGATAACTCGCCTTTCTTGGCGGTAAATGGGAATACATTCTCTAAATTGAGCATAAGGGAAGTGAGCAATACTTTTATTGTTTAGCGCTTCTATCATATAGAAAACACGGCACTCTTGCTCTGCGGGATGAAAACGCGATAATTTTTCTGGTGTAAATTGTGTAGGCAGTCCAATACGATGGCAATACTCTTCTGTCACAAAAACGGTTGATTTAATCGGTGTTGCTGAAACCACATGGGCAAATTGTGGCCGTGGAAATATCCACTTCCAAGCGACAAATAAAAGAATAGCTAATACAAGGATTAGTCCTATTAGTGTGAACTTTTTGCTATCAACACTCACTTTTTCCCCTTTTTATGCGTTTATCCCTATTTTACTATTTTTTTGTTATAAGCGGATTTCACTCTTTTATCACCATGTTGTAATTCAATATGTTGAATGAATAAGCTTATATGAAAAAATATATTATTACGTCCTTGCTGATTAACATCATAAGTAAACTATGTACTTATAACATGGTAAATACACCACTAATTATTGTTTTAATCAGTTAATTAAATACGCGCTATTTTCTAATTATTTTCAAAAAAATTAAGAATGAACTTAAATATTTCTTATCTCATCAATGAAATCTAATTTCATTTACATATTTATAAATATAGCGTAATGATAACATCAAGTTAACAAATGTAATCTCTTTTAAGAAACTTCTTCATTAACCTTTACATAGCCGATTTGCTTTTCACTATGCGTAACAGACTGGTTTGTACATAAAGATAATAAAAATAATAGATTAAATACATATTTTTTATTCACATATATTATTTATAAGTTTTAATATGTATCTTTAAATACCATAACATTTTATGACCTAAATAAATTCTTAAAAGCGCCTATTTCTATTTAAGAAAAATCTTAATTTATGAAAACCCCTATTCTATTGAAGATTATTTTTATATATAAATAATTAAATTTATAGAAATAACACTATACTTTTCATAAAGTTATTTGAAATTGAAGCTTAATATTGTTAAAAAATTAATTCGATATCCACATAAATATTTTCTACTGAATTAATCATCTAATTCAGAGATTCTTATTTTGACTGTTCACAATTATTACTACTCTTTAGATAGATAAAACCCCCGACAATATAAATACTGCGGGGGGTTAAAATAAACTTTTGTTTGCTAAAAGAAACAAAAGTTAGAAAAATAAACCATTATTCACTAATGAAGTTTTAGTTTTGGTCTAATCACACGATTGATTGATCCAACTAACATCATCAAACCTGTTTTAAGATAACCATGTAACGCAATTTGATGCATACGGTATAAAGAAATATAAACGATACGTGCAATACGCCCTTCTATCATCATATCGCCTTTCATTAAGTTGCCCATCAAACTCCCTACCGTACTAAATTTAGAGAGCGAAACTAACGAGCCATGATCTTTAAACACATATTCTTTTAACGTTTTACCCTTTAACATGGCTAAAATATTGCTATAACAACGGCTTGCCATTTGATGAGCGGATTGTGCCCTTGGCGGAACAAATCCTCCCTCTTTTCGCGGACAGGATGCACAATCACCAATCGCAAAAATCGCATCATCTAATGTTGTTTGTAGTGTCGGCTTAACGACTAATTGGTTAATACGATTGGTTTCTAATCCAGCGATATCTTTCATAAAGTCTGGGGCTTTGATCCCCGCAGCCCAAACCATCAGATCAGCATCAATATGCTCGCCATCTTTGGTATTTAACCCTTTTTCATCGGCGCTTGTTACCATGGTTTTCGTCATCACGCGCACACCCAACTTAGTCAGCTCTTGGTGTGCTGCACTTGAAATACGCACGGGTAATGCAGGTAATATTCGCTCACCCGCCTCAACAAGCGTGATATTAAGAGCTGATGGCGCTAATTTTTTTAAACCATAACTATTGAGTTGGCGAACAGCATTGTGTAATTCGGCAGATAATTCCACTCCAGTTGCACCACCACCCACAATCGCAATATTTACTTTACGATTTTCAGCTTCTGCGCTGGAGTCTGCTGAATATTTTAAAAATAAATTGAGCATTTCATTATGAAAACGGTGTGCTTGCTGTGGGCTATCTAAAAAAATGCAGTGCTCTTTGATCCCTGGGGTGCCAAAATCATTAGATTTACTGCCTAAGGCCATGACTAAAATATCATAATCGAGTTGACGCTCTGGAACTAATAGCTCTTGATTTTCATCATAAATAGCAGCCAAAGTGATATTTTTATGTTGGCGATCAAGCCCTGTTAAAGTGCCTAATTGAAAATTAAAGTGATGGTTATAACCATGAGCGAGATAACTTAATGCATCAACACCATCATCTAATGAGCCTGTGGCAACTTCATGTAACAGAGGTTTCCATAAGTGACTATTATTTCTATCAACAAGGGTAATTTCTGCTTTTTTTTTGCGCCCTAACTTATCACCCAATTTAGTCGCTAGTTCTAATCCACCAGCTCCACCACCGACTATAACAATTTTTGTTAATGACATATAACGTCACTCCTAAAGATATTTACTGTTGTTATTTAAGTCATCTTGGTTAAATCCACTTAAATAACGACAGTTAAAACGTTTCAGTCAATGATTTTGATAATAGCCAAAGCTCATTGGCAATATGGTCATACCAAAGTTGATTTATATCAAAAAAATTTGAATTTTCATACCTGTTTTTTGATGAATCGAGTCATTTAGGTTGTTTTTCATTCGCCAATAGAACATCTTATTAACATATGGCTATTTTTTACCATAACTATCAATTAGATAGAGGATATAAGTGAATAATTCAGTCGGAATATGAGAGGGGCTTAAAATAATAAAGAAAAGGAAAAATATAAATCAAAAAAGATGGACAAAATGCACTCTGTCCATCTTACATAAGCCAATTTTAAGCGGGGATTTTGCTATTAAATGCTTTAATTTTAAAAAGATGTTCTGACAAGCTTTTGAACTTATGTGTCTGCGTTTCATCCCAAATAATCGAATAATAAGGTGATAACTCATCAGCAGAACGCTGGTTATCTAAAATCTCATCATGACGGGATAAAATCACTAATGCATTGTCTCTATTTTTAGAGCGAAAATCTTGAATACACTTAGTGGCAATATCTAAATACTCTTCAGGTCTATCAATCTTATCAGTCATATTTTCATATGGAAAAAGATTGGGGTTAATCATTACTTGGCGAATATTAGATAAAAAACCGATACGCTCTGCCCAGTAGCCACCTAATCCTACACCACAAATCAGCACCGGCTGTTTTGTCGATTTAATCAGTTTATCCGTCTCTTTGAGTAGATGTTGCATATCGTGACGTGGATGCAACGTACTGTAACTGAGAAAACGGACATCAGGATCAATAAACTGTAGCTGTAATACCTTCTCATGATTTCCCGGACTGGTGGAATCAAAGCCATGTAAATATATAATCATGCGCGCTCCTGCCATTGCTCCTGTAATTGGGTCAGCATTTGATTCGCTTTTTTCCAACGATCAGATGCTTGCAGTTCACTTAATGTGTAACGACCTCGGTGATGGTACAACGCCGAAATGCGTTCTGCTTTGACAAAGGACAGGTTATCTAACACACTTACCGCCCCTTTACGGTTATTACACACTAAAAGCATATCACAACCCGCATCTAATGAACGTTGTGCTCTCTGCGCATAACTTCCCATAATAGCGGCACCTTCCATAGATAAATCATCTGAGAAAATAACGCCTTGGAAACCGAGTTGTTCACGTAAAATTGATTTCAACCAATAAGGAGAGCCACTTGCTGGACGCTCATCAATCTGAGAATAAATAACATGAGCTGGCATAATGGCATCTAATAATTGACGTTGGATAAAATCTTTAAAGATAGCCATATCACGTTGACGAATATCGTTTAAAGAGCGCTCATCACGTGGCGTTTCTTTATGGGAATCGGCTCTGACTGCACCATGACCAGGAAAATGCTTACCTGTTGATTTCATACCTGCAGAGCGCATTCCTTTAATAAAGCTTTCCGCCATATCCATAGCAATTTCTGGACACTCATGGAAAGAGCGCTCACCGATAGCAATACAGTCATGACCAAGATCTAGGACTGGAGCAAAGCTAATATCAATATCCATTGCGATCATTTCTGATGCCATTAACCAACCGGCCTCTTGTGCTAAGCGACTAGCTTGATAGCGCTCATTAAGCGCAGCATAAGATTGCGCAGCAGGTAAGCGAGTAAAACCATCACGAAAGCGCTGTACTCGCCCTCCTTCTTGGTCAACGGCAATCACTAAACGCTCATGGGAAGCATCACGGATTTGGCGCACTAATTCATTTAACTGCTCAGCGTCGTGGAAGTTGCGGGTAAAGAGGATCAAACCACCAACAAGGGGATGCTTTAAAATTTCACGCTCCTCGTTATCGAGCTCATATCCTTCAACATCAAGCATTACAGGACCCATAACATTCCTCTCTTTGTTATTGCAATAATAAAATCTTTTCAATTCATCAGACTAAAATAGCGACGTAAAGGTTCAGACATAGCCAAAAACGCGTTATCTTTGGTTTGTTGCCAACGAACCTCATACCACATCAGCATCATATACAAGATAAAGGGTTCTCTTGATAAAATACGCTGCTTTAATACGTTAACCGAATAAAACGACTGCTGTTGTGGGTGCTGCCTATTTTGCTGATCATTATTTAATTCAGTATAGTGATGATATGCACAATACTCATGTAAAAATGCTGTTTGTTGTGCGCTGTTTAACTGATTTGCGGCAAAAAATGTCATTAATGAATCTGCCGTATCAATATCAGCAGCATATTCCCAATCAATAAATTTTATACCTGAATCGCTCAGAAGAATATTCTCAGGATGAAGATCCATGTGAGCTGGCGCGTATTTTATGAGTGTACGTCGAGGTTGACGTAAAAAATCGTGATGTAAACGTAACCACTTTGGTGATAATCGTTTTCTGTCAATATGATACCAATAGACTGAAAGTTCATGCCACAAATCAAGAGGAAACCCAAAAGGTTTTTGCTGATGTAACTTAGCAATTTGATGAGCTAATGATTTGAGATGGGAGCCAAATAACTGCTGATGAGTAAGATGCTCACCCTCTAGCCACTGGAAAAAAAACCATGCACCATGGCGTTTAATAATATTTGGTGCAAGCTGAGTATTTAATAGCTGTTTTAAAATCGAAGACTCTTTTTTAGCCCTGACAAAAAGTGCCGTTTTTTCAGTGCCATAATAACGAGCAACCCAATCTATCCCATTAGTTTGCAAACGAAAAGTACCGCCCCCTAATCCCGCTAAGGCGGTTATTTGCCACTGTGATAAGGATATTGCGGGAAACCATTCCCGCAATAGACTCAATAACTGTTGTTGATAAGACTTACTCAACCTTATGGCGCCCGCTCCAGAGTATTTCTCCGCTCGCAACCGACATTAATTGCATGCTGATCACACGATTATCTTTCTTACCATCGACAGTAGAAAACAAAATATAGTCTGCTTGCAAATAACGCGCTAAACCAATTGCCGCACTGCGCAATCCTAAGCTATCTTCACCGGATAGTCCTAATGCTTTTCTTGCTGACATCATTTGTGCATAAGGAACTGTTTGTAATGCACTAATACTATTTACTGAGTCGATAATTGTATTAGTAGCATTAACTGCCTGGATATTTCCGCCCGAATTATTTTTTACATTATCAACCACTAATAATTTGCCAGTTGCTAAATCATCAGTGACAGACATCTCTCTAATTAATGGCTGAATGGCCGCGTTCCAATTAATACTGGTTATTTTTGGCGGTGTTGGTACAACCTCTATGGGTGGCTCGATAGGTTTAGGTGGCTCTGTTGGCTCTGTGGGAGTAACAGGCTCTACAGGTGCCGGGGGTTGTTGTGGTAACATCGATGGACAACCTGCCAGTAAAAATACCGCTGCCACCACAAATAGCATTTTTTTCATATGACTACCTTATCCTAAGTAAAGAGATAGACTCTGACATAACTCACTGTTTTATTGGGTATATCAGCACTGATCTCAGTATCACCATCGCCCAAAATCATCACATCATTTACGCGGCCTGCCGGAGAAATTTCCAGTCCTTGCTCGTTATACCAATAAAAACGATAACGAATAGAGACAGGATAAGATCGCGTATTCGATAACGTCACCGTGGCGCGACTCCCCTGTTCATAACGCGTCAATAATGGTTTGCCTGCCACAATACCTACAGCTAAAACCGACGGCTCCATCACAATAGATTGTTGACGATTAAAATAGAGTTTATTGTCTGAATGAGACGCAAAACATCCAGCCAATAACGTTGTCATCAACAATACTATAAGTAATGAATAAACCCTTTTAGCTTGTTTTATCATGCTGCTACCTTGTTGCCATGATGATCTATTATCACATTAGATTATTTGCTTAATAATGGCCCTAATGGTTTTCCACCTAAAAGATGCATATGAATATGGAAAACTTCTTGCCCACCATGTTTATTGCAATTCATTACTAAACGATATCCCTCTTCTGCAATACCTTCTTGCTGAGCAATTTTAGCTGCCACAACAAATAGATGACCTAAAACTTGTTCATCTTGTGCAGTAACATCGTTTACCGTTGGAATAAGTTTATTGGGGATAATTAAAATATGAGTAGGCGCTTGGGGTGAAATATCACGAAATGCAGTGACAGTATCATCTTGAAAAACGATATCTGCAGGAATTTCACCACGAATAATTTTACTAAAAATTGTCTCTTCTGCCATTTTTATCACCTTATTATTTATTTTAATTCCTAGCCATCACTCGCCAATATTTCTATTGAACAACTTAGTCTGCGAGGTTTGGTATTTGAAAAAGTGTTGCAAAATTACGGGTGGTTTGCTGAGCAAGCTCTTCTATGCTCACCCCTTTTAATACGGCCATATACTCAGCAACATCACGTACATAAGCGGGTTGGTTCTCTTTACCACGATGAGGCACTGGCGCTAAATATGGTGAGTCCGTTTCAACCAGAATACGATCAAGTGGTACGATACGTGCAGCTTCTCTAATTTGCTCGGCATTTCTAAATGTCACAATGCCTGAAAAAGAGATGTACATACCAAGATCAAGTAGCGCCATTGCTGTTTCTTTATCTTCCGTAAAACAGTGCAATACACCGCCACAGTCTTGAACCTTTTCTTCTTTTAAAATAGTTAGCGTATCTTCACGAGCGCTACGCGTATGTACAATAACAGGTTTATTAACTTGGCGCCCAATGCGAATATGTTCACGGAAAATTTCACGCTGAAGTGACGCATTTTCTTGTTGATAATAGTAGTCTAAACCTGTTTCGCCTAATGCAACAACATCGGCCTCAGCTGCAAGGCGCGCAAGCTCAGCGACATCGTGTCCCTCATCAAGGTTTAATGGGTGAATCCCACAAGAAAAAGCCACATTATCACGCTTGCCGATCAGTTCGCGCATATTTTTAAAGCCAGGTAATGTTGTTGCGACAGCTAACATATATTTGACATCACGCTGTTGTGCTTTTTCTACAACATCATCAATATTTTTGTGCAGTTTTTCATAATCTAAGCTGTCAAGATGGCAGTGTGAATCAACTAAAAACATAATGTACTCTCATCGTTATATAACTTTATATTATTTCTTTTACTTGTCTGCTAAATGGAAAGGGAAATTATTTCCCTAGAGCAACTAGCTGGGCTTCCCAATCAAGTAACTGTTCTGCCAACAATAGCTCTTTATTGATTGCTGGAATGGTAACTAATTGATGGCGACACTGTTTCCAACTTTCGCTCACCGCTAACAACATTGCAGAAGGCAACTGTGATAACGCCATAATTAATGGCTGCTTATCTTGGTTGACACAATACACTTCAGCATGAGTTTGTCGTTTTAAAGCATCCAACAGTAATGATAATAACCAATAGATCTTACGTTCAGCATTATCTTGATTGAACTGAGCTAACAACCCATATAAATTTCGTTGTTGTAAGCTAACATATAACGCTTGGCAGAAGACTTCCCTTTCTTGCCATTCTTGTTTTAGTAATGATAACGCTAAAACGGGCGCACCTTGAGATAGGTTTAATGCTGTGACACCATCGGCATAAGCCATATTAGGTAGCTGCTGTTGTAACCAATGTATCGCATAATTCATCTCAGGCGGTGCTAAATGGTAATAGAAACAGCGACTACGTAGTGTTGCTAGCAATATTTCAGGTTGTTGACAATTCAATAAAAAATAGCAATTAACTGGTGGCTCTTCTAAGGTCTTTAATAACGCATTGGCTGCCGCTTCTGTTAATGCCTCAACCTCTTTTATCCATACCACTCGTGAGCCACCTTGTTGTGCATGGTGCTCAAGCTTTTCGGTGACTTTTCTAACCGCTTCGATCCCTATTGATGACTTTCCCTTTTCATTTTGCAAGATATGCCAATCTGGATGTGTTTCTGCCAACATCAAACGGCAACTATGACACTCATTACAGCTTTTTGAACCCTGCTTATTCTGACACATTAACCAACGACTTAACCCATAAGAAAGTGCATCAGCCCCCATTCCTTGAGATGCATGCAACAAAATCGCATGATGACCACGCCCTTCTTGGTACATATTTACCAGTTGTCGATATGCCTGATTTAACCAAGGATACCAATTCATAATGCGCTATTTTCCTGAGTCAGCCACTGATTGAGTACATCGCGAATATCCGCTTGTACTTTATCAATATCTTGTGATGCATCAATGGTAATAATCGAGGCGTCTTCTTTTGCTAATGCTTGATAACGTTCACGAGTGCGGTAAAAAAAGTCCATAGACTCTTTTTCTATTCTGTCCAATTCACCTCGTGCTCGTGCTCTGGCTAGACCAACGGCCGGATCTAAATCAAGATAAAGGGTAAGATCAGGTTTAAAATCTGCTAATACCGTATCACGTAGTGACTTCATCAGGGCTTTGTCTATTCCTCGACCACCACCTTGATATGCTTGTGAAGAGAGATCGTGTCTATCTCCTATCACCCACTTACCTTGGGCTAAAGCTGGTTTTATCACATTTTCAACCAGTTGCACACGTGCAGCATATAACATTAGCAATTCAGCTTTATCAGTAACTTTTTCGCCTTTAATACCTTGTTTAATCAATTCCCGTAATTTTTCTGCAAGCGGAGTTCCCCCCGGCTCGCGCGTAAAGGCCAAATCGGTGATCCCTTGTTGTTTTAATGTATCAACAACCGTTTGAATAGCACTGGTTTTGCCAGCCCCTTCTAATCCTTCAATAACAATAAATTTGCTGTTTTTCATAATTATCTTTGTTGTAAGCGTCGGTATTGTGCGACGGCTTTATTATGCTCCGCCAACGTTGTAGAAAATTTATGCCCCCCAGTGCCATCTGCGACAAAATAGAGATAACGCGTATCCGCAGGATGTGCTGCGGCTTTAATGGAAGCAACACTTGGCATAGCAATCGGTGTTGGCGGTAGCCCATCAATTTGGTAGGTATTGTAAGGCGTATAGCCATTAAGATCACTGCGATAAATCGTACCGCGATATTTATCACCTAACCCATAAATCACAGTGGGATCAGTTTGTAAGCGCATATTACGTTTTAAACGATTAACAAACACCGAGGCCACTTTGTTTCTTTCTGCATCAATGCCAGTCTCTTTTTCAATAATCGATGCCATAATCAACATTTCATAGGCAGATTTATAGGGTAAATCACTATCGCGTTTTAGCCACTCTTCTTCTAATGTTTTTTCCATTTGCTGATAAGCACGTTTTAAAATGGCGATATCCGTCGTGCCTGCGGTGTAATGGTAAGTATCAGGAGCAAACCAACCCTCAAGATGGGTAATTTCAGGCTTCATTCCTATCTCTTGGCGTAACTTATCGCTTTCCATACCATTTGCGACAATCTTTAACTCAGGGGCTTTATCAAAAATAGCTTGCCAATCACTTAAACGGCTACCCTCGATAAATCGAATCGTAAACTGCGCCTCTTTGCCACTTTTTATTAACAGCAAAACATCCCGCAGTGTCATACCTTTTGTTAAACGATAAGTCCCTGCTTTAAATTGACTGAGTTCTGGTTTTACTTTTAATAAAATTTGAAAATAATCTCCTTGTTTAAGAAGATTATTCTTAATAAGCAATTGTTCCATCGCAATACGCCCTGTTCCTGCCGGAACAGTAAGCAGCATTTCATCTTGCTTTACCACAACATTGTTCTCTAACCCACGAAGGCTTTGCATAATATATAATGTGGCTGCGCCAGCGCTAATCAATAATGCAAAAAAGGCTATCCAAACTAATTTTTTTATCTTCATTTATAACTCATCAAACGTTAAGTCAGTGACAAACAGTGTTGTAAAACAACATGGTAAGCGTCTCTATCGCGATATTGATAGTGCTTATCATCTGAAAAATAGATCTGTTTTACGGGAATAATGGGCATCAGTGCATTGGTTAACCAAATTTCATCTGCTTGATAGAGCGTTTGCGGTTTTTCTCGCACAATGTGAATATCCCAGTCCAATTGTTGCGCAAAATCTAATACCTGCTGGCGCATGATCCCATTCACCCCCGAAAGGCTAATATCCGGAGTAAATAATTGATTTCCTTTACGCCAGAAAAGATTTGCGGCATTCGCTTCAACTAAATATCCTTCATTGTCACACACTAACATGTCATCAAATGGGGTTGTTTCTAAATGGTGTTTAATCAGCACTTGCTCTAAGCGATTAAGATGCTTGATACCGGCTAATAAACTATTTTGTCCCAATCTCACTGGGCTAATGGCTAAAGAAACCCCTTGCTTTTGTAATTTATGATAATAAAACGGGTAAGTTGAGCAGGATGTGATCACTGTGGGTGTGTCAAAGCCTTTCGATGAATAGCCTCGCCCACCGCTTCCGCGGCTAATAATCACCTTAATAACACTTTTTTCAGTGATTGTGGACGCTATTTGTAGAAGATGGCTGGCTAACCATTGCCAGTCTGGTGAGGGCAAAAACAGTGCATCACAACCGCGTTGTAAACGTTTAAGGTGAGCAGATAATAGAATAGGTTTACCTTGTTCAACGGCAAGTGTTGTAAAACAGCCATCGCCAAATTGTACCGCACGATCACTTACATTGATGCTTTGTTGCTGTTGCCCATTTACCCAATACATCAAACACCTTATTTATAATCTATGTTATTGATATTTTTTGTACATGATAAACAAGTTAATGTAAAAGGACAAAGCTATAGATAAAATAAAAGACCCAGCATGACGTCTGGGTCTTTAGACTAATTCAATACGCGAATAAGCGGTTTACACACGCTTAAAGAGAATCGAACCGTTGGTACCACCAAAGCCAAATGAGTTACATAGTGCATAGTCCATGTTCTCAACTTTACGCGCTTTATGTGGTACGAAATCAAGGTGACAATGTTCATCTTGATTATCAAGATTGATTGTTGGCGGTACAATTTGGTCACGTAAAGACAAAATAGTAAAGATAGACTCAATCGCCCCGGCAGCACCTAATAAGTGACCCGTCATCGATTTTGTTGAGCTAACTAATACATCAGTCCCTTTGCCAAATACCGTTTCAACAGCTTGCGCTTCTGCAATATCACCCGCATTAGTAGAAGTACCATGCGCATTGATATAACCGACATCAGCAGCGGTAATACCCGCATCTTTCAATGCGTTTTCCATTGCAAGTGCACCACCGGCGCCATTTTCTGCAGGAGAGGTCATATGGTAAGCATCACTACTCATACCAAAGCCAACAACTTCTGCATAAATTTTAGCGCCACGTGCTTTAGCGTGTTCATACTCTTCGAGGACTAACACACCTGCACCATCACCTAACACGAAACCATCACGATCTTTATCCCATGGGCGACTTGCCGCTTGAGGATCATCATTACGTGTTGATAATGCACGTACTGCACCAAAACCACCAACACCTAATGGTGTTGTTGCTTTTTCAGCACCGCCCGCTAACATCACATCAGCATCACCATAAGCGATAATACGAGCGGCATGCCCGATATTATGTACACCTGATGTACATGCAGTTGCGATAGAAATGGTCGGTCCACGTAAGCCATAAATAATGCTTAAATGGCCAGCAACCATATTAATGATGGTTGAAGGAACAAAGAATGGGCTAATTTTACGAGGGCCACCATTGATTAATGATGAATGATTTTCCTCGATAAGGCCTAAGCCACCAATACCAGAACCAATAGCAGCTCCGATACGACTTGCATTGGCTTCTGTTACTTCAAGACCTGAATCCGCAATGGCTTGAACACCTGCTGCAATACCATATTGAATAAAGAGATCCATCTTGCGCGCATCTTTACGCGAAAGATTGTAATCTTCATGATTGAAATCTTTTACCAATCCTGCGAATTTAGTCGCATGATGACTGGTGTCAAATTCTTCGATAAGGCCGATACCACTCTGTCCGGCACACACAGCTTTCCAAGAAGCTTCTGCGTTATTACCGACAGGAGATAACATGCCTAGTCCGGTCACAACTACACGACGCTTAGACACGCTTATCCTCCAAGGAGGGAAAAAGTTTAGGATTAAGAATATAGGCGGTCGAGTGACCGCCTAGATTAGCAAGCTTATTTACCTGCGTTTTCAACGTAATCAATAGCAGCTTGAACTGTAGTAATTTTTTCTGCTTCTTCGTCTGGGATTTCGATATCGAATTCTTCTTCCAGAGCCATTACCAGCTCAACTGTGTCAAGAGAATCAGCGCCTAAGTCATCAACAAATGAAGCTGAATTCACAACTTCTTCCTCTTTAACACCCAGTTGTTCAACAATGATTTTCTTAACGCGTTCGTCGATAGTGCTCATACTATTAAATTTCCTATCAAAACTCGCTTGCGCGATGATTTTCTTAGTTTATAAATACAGGAAAAGATCTAACCAATCCCGACTGTGTGGACTACTTTATTCGCTATATTTTGCATTATATTGTACGCAAAAAGCAAATATAAAGACGTCCCCGTAATTAGACCATGTACATGCCGCCATTGACATGCAATGTTTCACCCGTGATATAGCCTGCTTCATCAGAAGCTAAGAAAGCTACAGCACTGGCAATCTCTTTGGCATCACCTAAACGGTTAGCTGGCACTTGAGATAAAATACCGGCTCTTTGGTCTTCTGTTAACGCTCTGGTCATATCAGTTTCGATAAAGCCAGGAGCAACAACATTTACCGTAATGCCACGGGAAGCAACTTCGCGTGCTAATGATTTACTAAAACCAATCACACCCGCTTTTGCTGCCGCGTAGTTTGCCTGTCCAGCATTACCCATGGTTCCAACTACTGAACCAATAGTAATTATGCGACCATAACGTTTTTTCATCATAGCACGCATAACTGCTTTAGACAGACGGAAGACTGATGAAAGATTAGTGTCAATGATATCTTGCCACTCATCATCTTTCATGCGCATCAACAGGTTATCACGAGTAATACCTGCATTATTGACCAAAATATCAATTTCGCCAAATTCCGCGCGCACATCAGCTAAAAATTTTTCAATAGAGTCAGTTTCTGTGACGTTTAACACAAAACCTTTACCTTTATTGCCTAAATATTCGCTGATCGCTTTAGCACCGTTTTCACTCGTTGCTGTACCAATTACGGTAGCACCACATGCTATTAGCTTTTCTGCAATCGCACGGCCAATACCACGGCTTGCACCAGTAACTAGCGCTATTTTTCCGTCAAATCCCATGAGATCCCTCAGTCATTTCCTAATGCAGCGTCTAATGATGCAATATCATTAACTGCCGCAGCGTTCATCTCTTTAGAAATACGTTTCGTTAAACCAGTTAATACTTTACCGGGTCCTATTTCTAATAATTGTGTGATGCCCTTGCCAGCAATAAATTCAACCGTTTCAGTCCAGCGGACTGGGTTATAAAGCTGACGAACTAATGCATCTCGAATAGCATTAGCATCGGTTTGTGCTTTCACATCAACATTATTAACAACTTGAATTTCAGGTTGTTTAAATTCAATTTCTTGTAATGCAACAGCTAACTTATCTGCAGCAGGCTTCATTAAAGCACAGTGAGAAGGCACACTTACCGCTAAAGGTAACGCACGTTTTGCTCCAGCTTCTTTACATAATGCCCCTGCACGCTCTACGGCTTCTTTATTACCCGCAATCACCACTTGACCGGGTGAGTTAAAGTTCACAGGTGAGACAACTTGTCCTTGAGCCGCATCTTCACAAGCTTTTGCAATAGCATCATTATCTAATCCGATAATTGCATACATGGCGCCAGTACCTGCAGGTACAGCCTCTTGCATTAATTGACCGCGCAATTCTACTAGTTTAATCGCCGCAGCAAAATCAATTACGCCAGCACAGACTAAAGCAGAATACTCACCAAGACTGTGACCTGCCATCATTTGTGGCATTTTGCCTTGCTTTTCTTGCCATACTCGCCAAATAGCAACGGATGCTGCTAATAATGCCGGCTGTGTTTTCCATGTTTTGTTTAACTCTTCTTCAGGACCATTTTGCACTAAATCCCAAAGAGAATAACCCAATACATCAGATGCTTGAGCAAATGTTTCTGTCACTATTGGATAATGCTCGGCAAGTTCTGCAAGCATTCCAATCGCTTGTGATCCCTGTCCAGGGAAAACCATTGCAAAATCAGTCATGTTTATTTTCCTGATAATATTAAAAACGGATAAGTGCAGAGCCCCAAGTAAAGCCGCCACCAAACGCTTCTAACAGAATTAACTGCCCACGTTGAATGCGATTGTCTCTTACAGCTTCATCTAATGCTGTAGGAACGGATGCTGCTGACGTATTACCGTGGCGATCTAATGTCACCACGACTTTATCCATTGTCATATCCAGCTTTTTGGCTGTTGCTGAAATAATTCTTAAATTTGCTTGATGAGGCACAAGCCAGTCGAGTTCCGATTTATCAATATGATTCGCTTCTAATGTTTCATCCACAATGTGGGCAAGTTCACGAACTGCGACTTTAAAGACTTCATTCCCTGCCATGGTGACATAAGCAGGTAAGTCTTGATTTTCTCTATCCTGATAAGGCAGAGCTAACAGCTCACCAAAACGCCCATCAGAATGTAAATGTGTAGAAATAATACCTGACTCTTCAGAAGCACCGACAACGACGGCACCAGCAGCATCACCGAAAAGAATAATTGTACCGCGATCGTTAGGATCTAACGCATGTGATAAGCGATCAGCACCAATCACTAAAGCTTGTTTCACCGTGCCAGCCTTAATAAATTGATCAGCGATACTTAACGCGTAAACGAATCCTGAGCACGCGGCTGCAACATCAAACGCGATACAATCAGCAATACCGAGGGCGTGTTGAATTTGACATGCCGCACTCGGAAACGCATGAGAGCCTGATGTTGTGGCAACGATAATTAAGCCAATTTCTTGTCTATCAATATCAGCCATTTCTAATGCATTCTCAGCGGCACTCGCACCCATTTTGGCAACAGTTTCTTCTTCTGTTGCGATACGACGTTCATGAATACCTGTTCTGGTGACAATCCACTCGTCTGATGTATCAACCATTTTTTCTAAATCGGCATTAGTTCGCACTTGTACAGGCAAGTAACTACCAGTACCTAAGATTTTTGTATACATACTATCAATCACTCTTGGGTAATACTGTATTCAGACGTGAGGCAATTCGTTCTGGAATTTGTCGCTCAATGGCCTGAACAGCCTGTTCTATTGCTGCTGTAAACGCGTTTTCATTTGCGCCACCATGGCTTTTAATGACGATACCGCGTAATCCTAACAGAGAAGCACCGTTATACTGGTCGGGGTTCATATGGCCAAAACGCTTATTTAGGCGTTTTTGTAACCATTTCTTCAATAATTTCATCCACCACGACGTTTTTTTATTGTCACCAGTAGAAGATTTAATCAATGAAAGGAAGACTCTAATCACCCCTTCCATTGTTTTAAGGGAAACATTACCTGCGAAGCCGTCACACACCAACACATCTGTTTTGCCGGTCAGTAACTCGTTACCTTCCACATAACCAATATAGTTTATATTTGGTGTCGCCTTAAGAACGGTGGCGGCTTCGCGGATATTATCTAATCCCTTACTCTCTTCTTCACCAATATTTAAAAGTGCCACTTTAGGTGAATGTATACCTGCAATTTCTTCTGCCATCACGGCACCCATAACAGCAAATTGAACTAACATTTGGCTATCACAGTTAACGTTCGCGCCTAAATCAAGAACGACGGTCTTGCTTTTTTTCTGATTAGGTAACACAGAAACCAATGCAGGACGTTCTATTCCATCAATCGCTTTGAGCCGAAGTTTTGCTAACCCCATCAACACACCGGTGTTACCTGCACTTACACATGCCTGTGCTTCCCCTGTTTTCACCAGATCGAGTGCCACGCGCATTGATGTACCTTTACTTGCTCTAATAGCATGTGAAGGTTTGGCATCATTGGCGACAATATGTTCAGCCGGTATAACATGTAAACGGGAGATTAGCTCAGCATTTTGATTTGCAAGCAGAGGAGAGATAGAGTCTGGTTGACCCACCAGCAATATTTTTAAATGAGGATTAGATGCCAGCGCCCGCAAACATGCAGGCACTGTGATACGAGGACCGAAGTCCCCGCCCATCGCATCTAACGCTATGGTTAGATTTGTCAAAGTATCAACGAGCTATAAAGCTAATTACTTGTTGATAACCTTGCGGCCACGGTAGTAACCGTCAGCAGTTACATGGTGACGCAGGTGAGTTTCACCAGAAGTTTTGTCAACAGAAACATGAGTTGCTGTCAGTGCGTCATGAGAACGACGCATACCACGTTTAGAACGAGTTGGTTTGTTTTGTTGTACGGCCATTGACCTTACTCCTTAGTACTTTTCTTTAAACTGGCTAATACGGCAAATGGATTCGGCTTCTCTGATAATTCTTCAGGGAGTTCACCGAACACTTGTTCCGCGTCGGACACTTCACAGTGTTCAAAATCATGTACCGGAACCACCGGCAAGTTGAGGATTATTTCATCTTCAATCATCGCCAGCAAATCTATTTCACCAAAATCGTCTACGTCGATTGGCTCATATTCTTCCGGTAATGCTTCAGCCCGTTCATCACTAACAACAGGGCTAAAACAATATGTTGTGTGAACATGATAGGGAAAATGGCCCCCGCAACGCTGACACTCTAAAGTGACATCCACATCGGAATGCCCTTTGATGACTGCCAAACGTTGATGGTCAATATCAAATGATAAAGCCACATCAATATTACTGTCCACACTGACCACCGATTCAGCTAAGCGGCTAACTTGCTCAGAGGAATATTGACCGTCATAGTCTAAATTCTTCTGTGCTGCTCGCAGCGCATCAATGGTCAGGGGTAATTTTACCTTTTGCATAAGGCGCGCATATTATCTTTGTAATGGAATATAGTCAAAGAAAAAGGCGGGTTATCTACACCTTTCCACCAAAATTCGCTTTATCAGCGGCGCATAGTTTAGAATGTCGGGCATCATTTTGCTACGGATTTTATAAAAAATATGTTGCCACTGGTTCTTGCGTCGAATTCACCCTTCCGAGCTCAGCTTCTGAAAAAGCTTGGAATGCCCTTTATACAGGCCTCCCCAAACATTGACGAAACCCCTTTGCCCACAGAGTGTGCACAAGCGTTAGTCACTCGTTTATCCTATGAAAAAGCGCGTGCTTTAGAGGTACAATACCCAAATCACTTAATTATTGGTTCAGATCAGGTTTGTGTACTCAATAAAAAAATTACGGGTAAGCCTTTTAATTTTGAAAACGCTTTTGCACAATTAAAACAAGCATCCGGTCAATGTGTATCATTTTATACTGGATTAACTTTATATAATAGCTCAACATTAGCCTATGAAAGTCATTGTGAATTATTTCAAGTTCACTTTCGGCATTTAACCGATGATGAAATTATCGGCTATTTAAATAAAGAAACGCCGTTTTATTGCGCAGGAAGTTTCAAATCTGAGGGGTTAGGAATTACTCTGTTCGATAAATTAAGCGGTGATGACCCAAATTCTTTAATCGGATTACCACTTATCCGATTGAATAAAATGTTACTCTCACAAAGAATTAACCCATTACTTTCCACAGATAATCAGGAATAGTCGTGATTGTCTTATTTTAATCTTATTTAGCGATAAAGCGTATTATGAATAAATTAGCATCAATTTTGGCAGCTTTAATCCTTACGGCATCGGTAGTAGGTTGCTCTGATGAGAAAGCACCTGACAATTCAGCCGTAAAAGCAGACAACAGTAGTAATGTTGCCCAAAATACTGATCCCAAAAAAGAAGATGAAAGTGCATCTTCATTTAAAAAGAACTTTATTAGTAGTTGCATACTCGGTTCTGGTGTGACTGATGATGCACTAATACCACAAATTACCGAAGTTTGTAGCTGTACTTACGATAACATCATCAAAGATTATGGTATGACCGAATTTATTCGTGTTGATATGGAAATGAGAAAAGACGGCTCTAAATCGCTACCGAAAGAGTGGAATATCGATAAAATTGTTGAGCAATGTATATCAACCATCACCAAATAACCTTGGCTGGATACTGATCCTATTTTCTAGGACGACAACGGTAAATCATTTGCAAACAAAGTGGGAAAAAATTTTCTCCCACTTTGCTAGTTTGAAAACAGTAGTATTAAGATTTTTGATTGCGTAATACTTGTAAACAGTAACGTAACGTTTTATCCATCGGCGCTTCAATACGCATTTTTTCCCCTGTTGAGGGATGAATAAAGGTTAATGAACTCGCATGTAAAAAGAGACGATTAAGCTTGGTTGAAGCTAATTGTGTATCAAAATCACGATCACCATAGCGATCATCAAAAGCAATAGGATGGCCGGCATGTAATGTATGGACACGAATTTGATGAGTTCGTCCCGTGACAGGACTTGCTTTAACTAAGGTCGCAAATTCAAAGCGCTCTTCTACCTTAAAGCGTGTTTCTGATGGTTTACCTTCACTACTTACTTTAACCACACGCTCACCACTTTGTAGGATATTTTTCAATAAAGGGGCTTGTACTACTTTTGTATGAGATTGCCATTGACCACGTACTAAGGCTAAATAATCTTTTTGCATCTGTTTTAATCTTAGCTGTTCGTGTAGTGAACGCAGGGCTGAGCGCTTTTTAGCAATCAACAATACCCCAGAGGTATCTCTATCAAGGCGATGCACTAATTCTAGAAATCTCGCTTCTGGGCGCAATGCCCTTAAACCTTCAATCACACCAAAACTGAGTCCGCTACCACCATGTACTGCCGTCCCTGATGGCTTATTAATCAGCATCACATGTTCATCTTCATATAAAATACACTCAGCAAGTGCTGATACTTTTTCTAACTTAGGCGATACCGCATGTTCTTCTTTTTCTGCTACCCGGACAGGAGGAATACGAATGCTATCCCCTGCAGCTAATTTATATTCAGGCTTAATGCGCCCTTTATTAACCCGAACTTCACCTTTGCGGATAATTCGGTAAATCATACTTTTCGGTACACCTTTTAAGCGTGCCAGTAAAAAATTATCAATACGCTGGCCTGCTTCATCGCCATCAATGGTGACGAACTGAACTTGATTAAATGATTTCATAGTGGCGATTTTTTAGCTCTCTTAAAATAAAAAATGACAAACAAATTATTGGTGCACAAAATAACATCAAATTGGGTGCCTATTTTAACCTGATTAATGGGAAAAAGACGAAACATTAACTAATCTCTCATATTTATACAGAAAAAGTCACCAAAGCGGAAAAGTCATCTTGCTATAACCCCAACACCAATGGAATAATGCAGACTCTCCTGATTAAGTTTATCAGGTATATTTATGAAATTTTGTTTGTTTGATATTCAAATGCAGCAATGGCGTAAGACATAGTCGAATATCAAACAATTTAGTATGCCATAAATACATCACTTATTGAGTTGGCACATTACGTCTCAATTAAAGAGTGCTGAATTTTAGAACTGAAAATCAGACTCACCGACAAATTGCACCTCTATACAATCGACAACCGTGAGGTTGACGCCTTTGTAAAAGACACGAGGTCATCGGTTATCAATAGTGTAATTACGTATGTCAGTGGCACATTATAAAACGTGAAAATAACGAGTAAGTCACAATATGAAAAGAATGTTAATTAACGCGACTCAACAGGAAGAGTTGCGTGTTGCCCTTGTTGATGGGCAACGTTTGTATGATCTGGATATCGAAAGCCCCGGACATGAGCAAAAAAAAGCCAATATCTATAAAGGTAAAATCACCCGAATTGAACCCAGTCTAGAAGCCGCTTTTGTTGATTATGGTGCGGAACGCCACGGTTTCCTTCCTATCAAAGAAATTGCCCGCGAATATTTTCCTAGTAATTATCACTCACATGGTCGTCCTAACATCAAAGATGTTTTAAAAGAAGGTCAAGAGGTAATTGTACAGGTAGATAAAGAAGAGCGCGGAAATAAAGGTGCTGCTTTAACCACCTTTATTAGCCTTGCAGGTAGCTATTTGGTATTAATGCCAAATAACCCTCGTGCTGGCGGTATTTCTCGTCGTATTGAAGGGGAAGATCGCACTGAATTAAAGGAAGCATTATCTAGCCTTGATATTCCTGATGGAATGGGGTTGATTGTTCGTACTGCAGGTGTGGGTAAATCCGCAGAAGCATTACAACAAGATTTAAGCTACCGTTTAAGACATTGGGATGCTATCAAAAAAGCAGCGGAAAGTCGCCCTGCTCCTTTTCTGATCCACCAAGAAAGTAACGTGATTGTACGTGCTTTCCGTGATTATTTACGACCAGATATTGGTGAGATCTTAATTGATAACGCTAAAGTAGTTGAAATGGCTCGTAGCCATATTGAAGCCATTGGTCGTGGTGATTTTGCTAGCAAAATTCGCCACTACACAGGGGCTGTACCACTATTTAGTCACTACCAAATTGAATCTCAAATTGAATCAGCCTTCCAACGTGAAGTCCGTTTACCTTCGGGTGGCGCTCTGGTTATTGATACAACAGAAGCATTAACCGCTATCGATATTAACTCATCTCGTTCAACACGAGGTGGCGATATTGAAGAGACAGCCTTTAACACTAACTTAGAAGCTGCTGATGAAATTGCGCGCCAACTCCGTCTACGTGACCTTGGTGGTTTGATTGTTATCGACTTTATCGATATGACCCCTGTTCGTCATCAGCGTGAAGTAGAAAATAGAATGCGTGAGGCTGTGCGCCAAGATCGCGCACGTATTCAAATAGGTCGCATTTCGCGTTTCGGCTTATTAGAGATGTCACGTCAGCGTTTAAGTCCTTCATTAGGTGAATCAAGCCATCATGTTTGTCCGCGTTGTTTAGGCACAGGGACTATCCGTGATAATGAGTCACTTTCTCTTTCTGTATTGCGTCTTATCGAAGAAGAAGCATTAAAAGAAAATACTCATGAAGTACACGCTATTGTGCCCGTACAAATTGCCTCTTACTTGCTCAATGAAAAACGTAAGGCAGTCACCGATATTGAGTTGCGCCAAGCCAATGTCAAAGTAGTGATTGTTCCTAATGATCAAATGCAAACACCGCATTTCTCAGTTATTCGTGTGCGCAAGGGCGAAGAGATCTCTTCATTAAGCTATAATTTAGCGCAATATCACGAAACTCAGTTAAATGAAGCAGAAGATGAAGCCGTACCTGAGCGTAAAGCGCCAGAGCAACCGGCGATATCCGCTTTTGCATTACAAGATAATAGCGCTGACACCACCAATAAGAAAAAATCTGCACCAACTCCAGCTAAACAGGTGAAGAAAAGCGAAACAACAGAGAATGGTGGATTCTTTAGTGCTATTGCAAAATTCTTCTCTAACTTATTTGCGAGTCAGCCAGAGCCTGTAGTTGAAGAAAAACCGCAAGAAAGCAAAAAAGAGAATAATGAAAACCGTCGTGAGCGCCGAAATAATAACAATCGTCGCAATAATAACCGCCGTGAACGCGATAATGATCGCAATCGTGACCACGAGCGCAATCGCGATAACGTAACGAGCGAAGAAAATCGTAAGAACCGTAATCAGAAAGCGCAAAATGCCAATACTGAAGTCAGTAATGAGCAAGAAATCGCTGAACGTGAAGCCCGTCGTCAACAACGCCGTGAACAACGTGCAGAACAACGTCGTCGTCAGGAAGAAAAACGTCAGCAACAACAAGAAGCTGCGAAAGCCGCACAAAATACAGCGGAAAATGACAATGTAGCAAAACAGGCTGAGAAGAAAGAAGAACCTCGTCGCCCTGTTATGCCTCGTCGTGCTCGCCGTCAATTAACGCAATCTGTTCGTGTTACTGATGCTGTCGCAACACCTGCTATTGATGTTGCTGTGAGCGACTCACCGGTTTCTGAGCCACCAGCGACAGTGGTTAGTCAATTACCATCATCAGAAAAACAGCAAGTTGCGAAACCAGTAGCGACGGTTAAAGATGAGCAAGAACAAGTTTCTGCTAATGCGTTAACTGATACTGTAAAAGCACAAGAAGAAGTGAAAAAAGAAGAGAATGCGGGCCAACAAGAAAATGTGATGCCACGTCGCTCTCGCCGTTCACCTCGTCATTTACGTGTTAGTGGGCAACGTCGTCGCCGTTATCGTGATGAACGTACATTAGTCTCCCCTATGCCGCTAACGATGGCCGTAGCTTCTCCAGAGCTTGCGTCAGGTAAAGTATGTATTCATTACCCTGTCACACCAATTAGTGATGCACCATTTGTTGAGAATAATGTTGAAAATAGCACTGACAATACAGTTGCTAAAAACTTCATTACACATAAAGATCCACAAATGGTTGCTATTGCACCAGAAGTATCAGAAACCATTGCTGCAGATGTTGCTCAGGCTCAAACAGCAAATACTGAAGCAACTGAAGCGACTTATTCGGTCACAGTTAGTACTGAATCAACCACTGAAGCTGTAGCTGAAATTGTCGCAATTGCACCGCAAGAAACGACTGCTGATATTAATGAGTCAACTGCCGATCATGTAGAAGAAAACGCTGTTAACAACGTTATTGCTGACGTTAATACCCAAGAGCATGTTACTCGTAAAGAGAATATCTCTGCGGTATTAAATACAACGGAAGCTTATCTACATGAAGTGACTGAGCAAGCAGATGTTGCCGAAGAGAAAACAGAAACCACTCATAATAAAGTCATAGCTAATGCTGATCATGAAACCGCTAGTGAAGACACCCATAGTGACATGACAACGCAAGCGCCTGTACCTGAGATGCCAGCAACAACCCAAGCATCGACTGAATGTGCGGCAGAGCAACATGTAGAGCAAACTGCTTCTCAATCTACACCTGTAGAAACACAGCCTGAAGTGACCGAGCCTGTTACTGAAACTAAAACGGAAACCGAAGTCGTATCGGTTGAAGTTAAGCAGCCAGCTAAAGTGACCGTTATTCGTCAAGAGCCAGCAGTACGCCAGTTACATGCTAGCTCGCCAATGACGAAAGCTCCGGCATCTACAGATGTGCCTGTAGCAATTGAAATCAAAGCATGGGATGCACGTCCAGCCTTTGATAAGCAAGGCCGTAGCGGTGCGGGTGGTCATTGTTCAACTAATCATGCTTCATCTGAAATGACTAAAGCGTCAACGCATAGTGAGTCATAAGAGAAAAGAAGCAATAATATAACGCGATAAAATATCCGTTGTTAATCCAAGAGCCTGTTAATTAGCAGGCTCTTTTGTTTTATGGCTTGTGTGACCATAACTATGATGAAAAAACGAAAAAAAAGGCCTCTGAACAACCATTCAGAGGCCTTTGAATTTGCCAGCTAATATAATTAATTTTTAATATTAGGAATATTTTTAATTTCACCCATCGCTTTTAATTGTTTTGACAATTCACGACGCTCTTTAGAGAGATCTGCATTTTTTATGATGTAATCATCTACACGATCTTCATAGTCACTACGCATATTAGCGATAATACCGAGTACATCTTCAATTGACATACCAGGCTTAATGTATTCACTTAAGTTGTCTAATAAAAGAACACGTTTTTGGTTATCACGGATCTTTTTCTCATTGTCAGTGATCTCACGACGGATTTTGTTTTTACGACGATACATACGCACAAACTCCAGTACGTTTTGGAAAGACGGCTTGCTTGCGTTATCCATTTCCTACACCTTTACAATTGATATTTAAGAAAAATAGTACTGTTTAAGATTATCGCTTAATCGTGTCAATAAACAAGTAAAGTTTATAAATTTAATTGATTTGGCTTAATAAACAGTAGATTAGAATGATACGCTCTATTCAATATAGTCAATCAGCCGATATTCGTAAACCTAAATAAAATCGATAAAAAAAGCTACCACTCACGAATGGTAGCCATAAAAATTATCTAGCAGCGCTGTAATAGCTAATGCCTACCCGCTTAAATCGGTTGAGCTTTATTGTTACTATCGAGATCAGTCATATCATGTTGTGGTAATGCTTTCGAGTCAGCACGTAACAACACAGCAGAAAGTAACGTAGTACCGACTACCATACATCCCATCACCATATACGTAGGGGCAAAACCGTAATGATCATAGCCATAACCCGCTAATGGGGATAACAATGTTGCCACAATGGAACTGACACATTGGAAACCGACTAAATACAATGTAGAAGATAAACGCTTATCAAAATGTTGGCTGTTATATTTAAAAATAGAAATTAACAGGATAGGAAGCTCAACGGCATGTAATAACTTCATACAAGAGATCATTATCGGCCCTTCAACTAATCCAGAACCAATAATACGCGCAGCCATCACACTACTCGCCAATAATAAACCGTTTTTCGCCCCTATTTTGTTCACTAAGAAAGGCGCAACAAACATTCCTCCCGCTTCTAAGAAAACCTGTAAGGAATTAAGATACCCGTACATCTCATTACCTTGCTGTAATGATGCAAATTGTGAAGAGAAGAAAACCGGGAACTGTTGATCGTAGACGCTATAAATACAGGTTCCGACCACAAATAATATTAATGCCCAAAAGCGCGGTAATGACAGTAAGTTTAATGCATCTTTGATGGTGAGTGCAGAAGGTTTACCATGCTCTAATTGATTAAAAGCATCTGGTTTATCTGTTTTTAGTAACGCCAACAGAATTAAGAAGATCACCCCCGCTATCGATGCCATAAAAAAGTTATAGTTAGGATCGATATTGATATTATGCCCAGCAATAAAGGTTGCCGATGCCCATCCCAAAGAGCCCCACATCCTCGCCCTGCCATACTCAAAACCACGAATACGGCTAACACGCTCAGTATAAGATTCTAAAACGCCGATCCCGGCATTAAAAGTCATTCCTACATAGAGCCCTCCGAGAATAGAGCCAATAAAAATATTCCAGCGTAATATTGCCGCAAAGCTAAGAAAAAAAGGCCCCGATAAAATAAGCAATACCGCGATAACCAGCAGTAAATTTTTGCGTAAACCCAGTTTATCTTGAATAAAGCCATAGAGTGGCTGGGCACATAAAGCAATCAATGATATAGCCGAGAATATCAAACCAGTATCTGTTGCTTTAAGTCCAACATATTGATGTAACCAAATAGAGATTAATGAAAACGATGAAGACCATGTAAAAAAGAAGAAAAATAGCAACGCACTTAAGATCACATAGTATTTTTTAGCATCTTTATTCATTGTTAAGCGCCTTATAAAGTCATTTTGCGACCAGAATGTTAACGTTAACTCTATTTATAACGTAGAAAATATTTACCATTATGTGATTTAACGCACTAAAGTTAACGTTAACATATAAGTTATGTGCGATAGATCGCTATTTGTATATCCCCATTAAACGAGGTTCTCCCTATACTCAACGCTATGCTCCTTTTATTTCTTATTCATTAGATATTTCACGTTTTAGTCAATATGGTTTACCATACCTTTTATCGCAGTTAAGCATTGTTAACAATTTGATATTTGTGACACTATCATCAATCAAACTTTGTCGTTATATCCATTGTTTAAACCCGATGCAACTCAATAGTGCAAGGTTTAATGCTTTAAAACTCATTTAAAAATCAATTAATTAAGCAGATAAATTACGGTAGGAAACCTTGTCAAATTCAGCTAATACCCCCACTTTCTATATCCATGACTACGAGACCTTTGGTACGCATCCTGCGATGGATCGCCCTGCGCAATTTGCCGGTGTCAGAACAGATATGGATTTTAATATCATTGAAGATCCTCTGGTCATTTATTGCAAACCGAATGATGATTACTTACCTCAGCCAGAAGCCGTCATGATAACGGGGATCACACCACAAATAGCACTAAAGCATGGTGTATCAGAAGCTGAATTTACTCGCCAAATTCATCAAGCTTTTAGCCAGCCTAATAGTTGTATTATGGGTTATAACAATTTACGCTTTGATGATGAAGTCACCAGAAATATCTTATATCGTAATTTTTATGATCCCTATGCCTATAGTTGGCAAAAAGGAAATTCACGTTGGGATTTACTTGATGTTTTACGTGCATGTTATGCATTGCGTCCTGAGGGAATTAATTGGCCTGAGAATGATGATGGTTTTCCGAGTTTTCGCCTTGAGCTATTAACTAAAGCAAATGGGATCTCCCACGAAAATGCGCATGATGCCATGTCAGACGTTTATGCAACTATTGCGATGGCAAAAAAACTCAAACAAGCGCAACCTCGTATGTTTGATTATTTCTTTAATTTACGTGATAAACGTAAAGTACAAGCACTGATAGATATCCCAACCATGACGCCGCTTGTGCATGTCTCTGGTATGTTTGGTGCAGCGCGTTCTAATTTAAGCCTTGTAGCTCCTTTAGCTTGGCATCCAGATAATCGTAATGCGGTAATTGTTTGTGATTTAGCTGCGGATATTTCCCCTTTATTAACCCTCACTTCAGAGCAATTGCGTGAGCGCTTATATACTCCTCGCAGTGAGTTATCTGCCGATGAGCCACCTGTTCCGATAAAATTACTGCATATTAATAAATGCCCTATCGTTGCACCTAAAAATACCCTCAGATCTCAAGATGCCGATAGAATTGGATTAGATATTGATAATTGTTTAAATAACCAAGCAATATTGCTGTCTAATCCTGAGATCCGCAATAAAGTCGTCGAGATTTTTGCTCAGCAAACACCATTTACCCCTGCAGATGATGTTGATGCTCAATTATACAATGGCTTTTTTAGCGATAATGATCGTAGCGCGATGGAAATTATTCGCTCAACACAGCCACAAAACTTACCAGCACTTAATTTAACTTTTGAAGATCCACGTATGGAGCCACTGTTTTTCCGTTACCGTGCGAGAAACTTCCCAGCCACATTAACTTATGATGAACAACAACGTTGGTTAGCGCATAGAAAAGAGCAATTAACGCCAGAAAAGCTGACTGAATATATCAATACCATTCAGCTGTTAGCAGAAGAACATAGCGATAACGAAGAAAAGCTAAAACAACTGCAAGAGCTATATTTATATGCTCAAGAAATTGCGAGTTAATAACATCAGATAAGCAATTAAATTACGCAAAAGGCAGGTTTCCCTGCCTTTATTATATTTAGCTGTCAGAGAATAAAAAACTTATTCTTTGTTTTCTATATGATTAACTTCAGCTTGATTATGATTATGCCCGCAACCACACTCTTCTCCCCAATATTTTAATTTGGAGGTTTTACCAATGCCTGGGTTCATGCTATTTGTCGGATCGTTATGTTTATAAAACGCTTTTAATTGCGGTTTTGCATAATAGAGATGCCCTACATTATGCTCTGCTGGATATTCCGCACCACGTTTGTCTAGTAAGGCTAACATCTGTGCTTTAAGTGCCTTAGCGTCAACACCTTTTTTAATAATATAATCTTGATGCATAACGTGACACATAAAGTGACCACAGTACAATTTATAGAGCAATTGGTTTTCTATTTCAGGAGGCAGTTTTTCAAACCAATCTCGATCATTACGACGTAATGCAATATCCAAAGGTAGCACATCTTCCACATCGTTAATATGAACGGCATGATAACGCACCGCGGCACCCGCGGCGGCAAAACGATGTAAAAAGGCTTTATTACCTTCTTCTTCTGTACATTCGAAATAATCCCCCGTGGCATGTTTAAAATATTCTTTTAAATAAGTTGAGGCTTCTTCTATACCACTATCCGCCATTCTTAGCATTAAATGGTGCTCATATTTATCGCGATATTCTGTCATACGAGCAGGTAAATGAGCAGGCCATAACTTACTCATCAATTGCATTGTTCTATCAGTTAGATTCTTAGGCAAAAATGGCACTTTATTAAGAACAGCATCAACACGCCCTTTAATAGCAAATAATGCTGGCATCTTATCTGTACCTAACTTATCAATAATTAAAAAGGTATCTTTGCCATAAACTTCTGCCATCTTGTAGTAACTTCGATGCATATACTCACCCGCAACGGGTAATACCTTAAATTGACTGAGAATATGGCGACGGATATCTTCTAACTCATCAGGATCATTGGTCCCAATATAGAAAACTTGTGTGCGATGATCTGCTGGGAAAGTATCTAATCTCACGGCAAAAACAGAGAGCTTACCGGCGCTTCCCGCCGCTTCAAAGAGACGTCTTTCGTCATTATTAAATCGAGATGGTGTATCTGCATCAATATCACGTACTCGCTCACTATATTCATGATCAGATGCCAGTTTATCCGTCGCATGAATTTGTTTCGCATGATAATGTCGATTATCCAGATTGGTTAATATCTCTTCCGGAGTGTCACCTAAATCAATTCCCAAATGGTTGATAAGCTCTGCTTCACCTTGTTCATTAACACGGGCATAAAGAGATAACTCAGTATAAGCAGGACCGCGGCGCACTAATGCACCCCCTGAGTTATTACAAATGCCTCCAATTACCGAAGCACCAATACAAGAAGAGCCTATCACTGAATGTGGCTCTCTTCCTAATGGCTTTAATACTTTTTCTAAGTGCCATAATGTACTGCCAGGAAAGGCAATAACTTGGTTATATTCAGAAAGAACTTGTATTTTATCTTGGCGCAAGGTACTGATGATAACAATATCACGATCATAGTCATCACCACTGGGGGTTGAACCTTCTGTTAACCCGGTATTTGCCGCTTGCATAATAATAATTTTATCGGCTTCAACACAGGTTTTAAAAATACGCCACTGTTCTAATAAAGAGCCGGGGAATACCACTACCAGCGCTTTTCCCTGTCCGGAACGAAACCCTTTACGATATCGCTCTGTTTTATGCTCTTGGGTTAATACATGTTTTTTACCGACAATACCTTCTAACTTACGAATAAAATGCTGGTTTGTGGAGCTGCTACTCTCATTCATTGTCCCTATCCTATTCCTGTCTTGTCTGATTTTTCTATTTATCACTGTTTAATTTTTATTTAAAAATAATGAGATAAAAAGAAATGTATTATCAATATAACCACTTTTATACCATTGTGGGCAAGTTAATCACAATAAATTAGCCGCTAGTTTGATAAAATAATTATAGCTACCATTAATAAAACACTTTTTACAAAGCGTATTTATCATTCCATGATTAAATATTCTCTTTCATTAATTTCTCTATTGCTAATTTATTCCATGCTTGGCAACTACGGCTTTGGTAACTATTTTGATTGGTGGCTAAAGCTAATTGATAAGATAACCTAGGGGAAGTAATGGGAATAACCACTAAATCATCGATAGGATATTTATTACACATGCTATTAGGCAACAGTGTGATCCCGACACCGACTTTAACCATTGCAATAATTAAATCTAAATGATTACTTCTCCCCACAATTTGTGGTTCAGTGTTATAAATCCCACAAGCACTACGTACCAAATCATTAATACGAAAATCTTCTGAAAAAAAGATAAACCGCTCTGTAATAAGCTGTTTAAAATTAACCTTCTTATCTTTAGCCAAAGGATGGGATTGTGCTACTAATAACATCAAGTGATCTTCTGAAAAAATGGTTAATTCAAAATCTTTATCATTAAAAGGTAACATCACTGCCGCAGTTTCTACCGTGCCTTCTAACATCGCATCTTCCATCTGTTTGGTGCCCAGCTCAAAAATTTTAAGTTCAACATTGGGATGGCGAGAGCTAAACGCCATGATAATATCAGCAAAATAGGTTGAGGCTATAACAGGAGGTAATCCGACATTTAAGGCGCCTGTTAAAGGTTCATCTTTATCATTTAATGCTTTATTCATACTATTAAATTGAGCGAGGATCTGCTTTGCATGCTCATATAAAATAGCACCGTCATCAGTTAATTTTACCCCATCCACTTCTCTTATTAATAAAACAGTGCCTAATTCATCCTCTAATTTTTTAATGCTACTACTAATGGCTGGTTGTGTAATAAATAAAGCATCAGCGGCTCGGCTAAATCCATTTAATTGAACAACTTCAATAAAATAGCGTAAAACACGAATATCCATAAATAATTTTTACCTTATTACTTTTGGTTATACCCCCAATAATAATAAACCATTTCCTTAAAAACAAAATTAGCGATAGAACATTAAGCATAATGTAAGAACTTTACTATCATTTAGTAGATTATTATTTCAGATTTTCTGGAGATTATATGACAAACACAGTTATTAAGTACGTTTTAGACCGATTATATGATTTAGGTATCAAAGATATTTTTGGTGTTGCTGGTGATTACGCCTTCCCTATTGAAGACACTGTTTGCAACAACCAACAACAACGTTGGATTGGTAACTGTAATGAATTAAATGCGGCATATGCTGCAGATGGCTATGCCCGAATTAAAGGTATGGCAGCATTATCCACTACCTTTGGCGTAGGTGAATTAAGTGCGATTAACGCTATTGCCGGTGCCTATGCTGAAAATTTACCGATTTTCCATTTAGTTGGCATGCCAGCAAGTGGCGTACAAAAAAGTAAACGCCTTGTGCATCATACTTTAGGTAATGGTGATTTTGATGTTTTTTATCAGATTGCTCAGCGCCTTGCTTGCGCTCATACTATTTTAACACCCGAAAATTGTGTGGAAGAAATGGAGCGCGTAATAGATGTGGCATTAAAAGAGCGTCGTCCTGTTTATATTAGTATACCTTCAGATTATGCTAATAGCCAAGTAGTAGCGCCGTTATCTGTTACCGCACCACAAAAGCCAACAAGTGATAAAGCAACATTAGAAAAAGCAGTATCAGCAATCATTGAGAAACTCACCCACAGCAATAATGTCTGTGTATTACCAGGCTTTTTATCTGCACGTTTAGGGTTAACAGATAAAATCCAGCATTTTATTGATAAAACAGGTTTACCTTATGCCACTATGTTTATGGATAAAAGCATATTAAGTGAATCTAACGCTCAATATGTTGGTATGTATGACGGACAATTAATGACACCAGAGGTCAGAGAATTTGTTGAAAGTAGTGAATATATATTAGGGATCGGTACATTACTGACTGACTTTAATACAGGCAGTTTCACTGCTAATATGAAATCAGAACAATTTATCAGTATCATGCCAGACTATGTTGAAATTGATTCTGTGATCTACTCCTGCGTTTATATGACAGATATTCTTTCTGAATTAACCCAACGACTACCAAATAAAACTTATCATAAAATAACAGCGAAAGGATTAGGTGAAGCGGTTGCATCTGATAATGATAAAATTACAGCACAATATCTCTATCCTCGTTTAGAAAAATTCTTTAAGCCTAATGATATTATTATTGCAGAAACAGGAACCTCATCCATGGGATTAGGCTTCGCTTTATTACCTGAAGGTGCACAATTTCATAACCAAACACTATGGGGCTCTATTGGTTGGGCAACACCGGCTGCATTAGGCGCTGCATTAGCGGCACCAGAAAAACGTATTATTTTAATTACCGGCGAAGGCTCTCATCAGTTAACAGTACAAGAAATTAGTCAATTTGTTCGTTTCGGTTTAAAACCTATTATTCTAGTATTAAATAACGATGGTTATTTAATAGAGAGATTATTATGTGATTACCCCGAAGCTTATTATAATGATTTAGCTCAGTGGAACTATCATCAGTTACCGCAAGCCTTTGGTGCAACAGATTGGTATAGTGAAAAAGTAACTACAGCAAGTGGACTAGATAATGCGTTAAATAAAGCCGCACTAACAAATAGCGCATCTTATATTGAGATAGTCACAGAGCGATATGAGGCCTCTGAATTAGCGCAAAAATTAAAAGAATCAAAAAGTTCATTATATTCATTCTAAAATGAATAAGTAGAATAACTAATTAAGCATTTAACAGTACAAAATAGATAAAGCTTAGCTAATTTGCTTAATAAATAAGGTATAATTTAAATCATCGGCATACTCTAATTTTTATTTTTAATATAGAGAATATGCCGATATTTTTTACTACATTGATCACACTATATTCAAACTATCATATAATGTTAGTAAAAATAATAAAAAAAACGCTGAATAAATTACTGCAAAACAATTTAGAAAATATCTCTAATATAATAATGCCTGTCATAAAAATTAAATATAGCTAATATAAATTAGCTCTCAATTTTTTAGAGATTATGGCTTATTTTATGAAAAATATCGTAATACCTACCTCGTTAAGCTGCTTTTTTTTACTTTTTTCCCATTCAACATGGTCTGAAACCAATATTTCACAAACCAAACAACGAATTATCGACCAACGTAATTATTGGTTAGATGAGATCAAAAATGGTGTTATCACAACTAGCCCTCAAAAAGGATCGAGAACCGCCGAATTAGATAGAATAATCAGTAATAATTATCAAGCCATTACCGGCAAACGTAGAGAACTTGCCGAAGCGGATAAATCACAGTCTCATACTTATGTGTTGAATACCTATGCTAATATTTTATTTGGTGATAAGGCTAAATCGATCAACTTTAGCGATATTCAAGCTTATCAAGATCTCAATAAATTACATAGCACAGGCACCTATGCTTATGATACAAACAAAAAAAGAGTACGCTCGATAGATTTTATCTTAAAAGAACTTTTTTTACGTGGCCGACCTTATCAAGTACTTGATAAAGAAGGTCATTATCTTGATAACTACACCACTATAACAGGCTCATCTTATCCCAGTGGTCATACGTGGAACGGATACAAACAAGCTGCAGTGTTATCCATCTTATTCCCTGAAAAGGGCAGTGAAATGTTTGCCAGAGCAATAGAATATGGTGAAAGTCGAGTTATTGTCGGGGCACACTTCGCAACAGATACCATTGCATCCAGAATAGGCAATTATTACCTGCTGTCACAAATACTTGCAGATGATGACACCACCCGCACTTTTGTAGAGCTTGCCAAAGAAGTCCGCCAAAATGTTGCTAGCCAATGCAAAAATCAACATTGCTTAACGACCTCGACAACAATCACTAACGATGAAACAGGTTATTACGCAACCAAAGATCCAGAGCCTGCACCACGCATTACCCCTAATGAAATACCAACATCTGCCAACGCTTTACTGCGTTTACGCTTTGCCTATTTAACCAAAGAGCAACGACAATCTATCTTAGCGAGTACCGCCTACCCGAGTAATTCATTGGCTGGCTGGGCTGCAAACAAAGATGATCCAAACGCCAATTGGGGATTAATTAATCTCCCGAAAGCCTATAATGGCCCTACTTATTTCTACAATCATTTTATTGTTAATCAAATAACTAATGAATTTGACTTTGCTGAATTTGGTCAACTTGATGAATGGAAAAATGATATTAGTGGGCCTGGCAAATTAATCAAACAAGGTAATGGCACCTTGATCTTATCAGGCAATAACCATTTTGCTGGCGTTGAAGTTAATCAGGGTCATTTACTGCTCACTAGTGAAAACCACTATGCAAAAAATTCTTCCATTAATGGTGGTACATTGCTTCTTGAAGGAACACTAAACACTTTACTAGATGTCAACAAAGGAGCATTGCTATTAAATGGTGGGAGCGTTGATTCTCAAGTCAATATCAATAACAAAGGGATACTTTCTGGTAAAGGAAAAATTAATAAGCTGGCCGTTTATTCAGGAGGCATCGTATCACCGGGTCATTCAATAGGTACAATTAATATCGATGATACTGTTATTTTTAATTCTGGTGGCAACTACCATGTTGAAATAAATTCACAAGGTGATAGCGATAAAATAATCAGTTTGGGTACCGCGACACTGAATGGTGGAATGGTTAATGTATCGCTTGAAAATAGCCAAAATCTGCTAACAAAAGATGATGTTCAAAGTTTATATAACACAAAATATACCATTTTAACGGCAGATCACGGCGTTAATGGTCAATTTACTGATGTAAATCCAAACTATCTTTTTTTAGGTACCACACTGTCCTACGATAAAAATTCAGTAATACTAAATGTCGGAAGAAATAACACCGCCTTTTCAAGTGTGGCTAAAACAAAAAACCAACTATCAATCGCCAATGCGATAGACGCATTACCCTTGGGACATCCTATTTATGAAAGCATTATAAGAATGGATACAGGGAATGATGCCCGCTCTGCCTATAATCAATTAACAGGTCAAATTCATGCGGATATCTTATCTAACCAACTCAACAATAGCCGGCAAATAAAAGAAACACTCCTCTCTCAGATTAAAAATGCAGAAATAATTAATAGAGAGAAAGAAAGTGCAGATAACAAAGGTCATGTTTGGGCTAAAATTCTCTCTAATTGGGAAAAGACTTCCAATGATGGCAATGCAAATAGCTATGATGCTTCCACCTATGGCGTACTATTAGGTGCAGATCAGCGGGTTAGTCACGATAAAATGCTGCTTGGTATTGCAACAGGGGTCACCAAAACCTCACTATCTGGTGATAACAGTCACGCAAATAGCGAAAATTACCACTTATCACTCTATGGTGGCTATGATTTTGACACAATCGCGTTACGTGCTGGTGCATCTAATACCTTTCATCGTATCCATACAACAAAATCGGTCAACTATGGTGTACAGTCAGATAAAAATAAGGCGAATTACAATGGGAACACTAGCCAAATTTTTATTGAAGCAGCTTATCCCATCACCCTCTCAGATACACAATTAGAGCCTTTTGTTAATTTTGAATATGCCAAAACGAAAAATGCTACCATTAACGAGCAAGGTGGACGAGCAGCCTTACAAGCCCATTCGCAAACTCTAGAGTCAACCACCTCCACTACAGGGCTACGTTTAAATAACCAATGGAAATTTAACAGTAAATCAACGGTTTCTCTCTATGGTGAGCTAGGCTGGCGACACCAATATAACGATGTAGAACGAGGGATCCATTTACGTTTCACACAAACCCAGCCTACATTTATAGCAAATAGTGTTGATACTGCTCGAGATGCACTGGTGGTAAAAGCTGGAACAACTATCCAAATCAATGAGACATCAAAAGTCTCAATTGGATACAGCGGACTAGTGGCAAGAAATCAGCACGATAATGGTATTGATATGAAACTCTCTATCGCGTTCTAACATAAACAAAAAATGGCCTCACTGATGAGGCCATTTTTAAACAATCAACACACTAAATACAATGTTATTTCTCTGGCATTTGAGGCATAGGTCGACGGAATCGACGAGTGATCCACACCATATAAAGTATACCAATTGCCCCCCAAATCAGTCCTAATTCCATAGAGCCTGGTTCAAGGTTTACCCACAGTACCCCCATTGTCGCGGCACCAATAATCGGTAATATAAGATAGTTAATATGATCCATTAACCCTTTATTACGACGCTCACGAATGTAGAACTGCGAAATAACAGATAAATTGACAAAGGTAAATGCCACTAACGCACCAAAGTTAATTAACGCTGTAGCAGTGACTAAATCAAAAAAGATCGCCCCTAGCGCTAAAAAGCCAACTAATAGTACGTTAAATGCCGGTGTACGCCATTTGGGATGAACACAACCAAACGCTTTTTCAGGGAATACACCATCACGTCCCATCACATACAGCAGACGCGCAACACCTGCGTGAGCCGCCATACCCGATGCTAATACCGTCACACAAGAAAACACTAAGATAATAGACTGGAACAAGGCTCCTGCTACATACAGCATAATCTCAGGTTGTGACTCTTCTGGATTTTTAAAACGTGAAATATCTGGGAAATATAATTGTAAAAAATAAGAAACAGCGATAAAAATTAAACCACCGATTAACGCAGTTAAGAAAATCGCTTTTGGTATCACATTACCGGCATTGGGTGTTTCTTCAGATAAGGTACTAATGCCATCAAACCCTAAGAACGAGAAGCACAAAATTGTCGCGCCGGTTATCATTGGGATTAATTCAGCATCTACTGACGCAAATGGGCGGAAAGTCCATAACTCCCCTGTACCTTCGCCGTTATATACGCCATGAATTAATAAACCAACAAATACCACCATTACAGCTACTTGAATAACAACAATAACGGTATTTAAGTTAGCCACAACGTTAATTCCGCGTAGATTAAAAAATGTCATTAACGCGACTAACGCAACAACAAAGATCCACGGATCAACGCCTGGGAATATGGCTTGTAAATAAATTTTAGCCAATAAGATATTTATCATTGGCATAAATAAGTAGTCTAATAATGAAGACCACCCAACCATAAAACCAACATGTGGACTCATGGATTTTTGTGCATAAGTATAAGCAGAGCCTGCTGAAGGGAAACGCTTGACTAATTTCCCATAGCTCACTGCGGTAAATAAAATAGCGGTTAACGCAATAGCATATGATGTTGCCACATGACCATTGGTTATGCCTGATACAATACCGAAAGTATCAAAAATCGTCATAGGTTGTAAAAATGCCAACCCCATCATGACGACTTGCATTAGCGTCAATGTTTTGCGTAATTGAACACGGTTATTAACACCAGTTTGATTGGTGCCGATAGAGGAGATGACATTATCTGACATGAGCGAACCCTCCCATAACTTCGAACTGAGTACTTGATAAACTCAACCGACAGTTACTGGGAAGACTTCGCATCTGTCTATAAACAGAATAGAAAGAAGTTTTTGAGGACAGGAGTGAGTTTAGGAGACGCCGTGCTCCGTAGTCATCATTACCGCAGGTGCCGTTAGGCCCGACTGCGAAAGAGAATAATTGTACCATATTAGCATTCCTCTATCACGACAACCCTTTCTCTAAGGGGCTGGCTGCTAATCAAATTATGTTATCTATTCAGACTAAAATAAGTCTGACCTCTTGGTGTAGTAATAAGTAAAAAGCAAAAAAAACCGATGCAGTTAAAACGCATCAGTCATATTTTTAGTGGGCGCATTTTGCACGTCTCAGACTTAAATAGCAATAGATTTTCATCAAAAAACCACCTTTTTTTACGATCTTTTTAAATAGCAAACTAAGTTAGCCTTTACTGTCACATTTCATTGACAATATTTGCGTTTTTATCACAAAGCCTAACTTTGAGATATAGCCTATTGTCGTTTGGTATTAAACAACAAAAATCATTAATACATTAACAATCAAAAAGTTAATTAATTCTGCATGTTATATACAACAATACCAACCAAAATAAAGTATTAATAATGCATAAATAAATCTAATGTAAATTAATTGCTTATTTCACGCTATAAAGACTAAAAAAGATACAGCCAACTGAAATACCATTATTTTTCAACAAGCCATATAGAGTAATCAAAAATGATTTTCAGTAATAAGAAAAAAAGATTAAGTATTCAGTAAAGATAGTCAGTGGTTAAAACAAATGAACCTTATTTTTAGGTGATTCATTAAACTAAATATAAATGCCTATTATGCATTTTGCCAGTATTGGCTTTAATTAAATAACAAAAAAAGCTCCACATAATGTGGAGCTTGATTGACACACACTGAGGGATAAAACTAGAAGTTGTAGTTTAATCCGATGTTATAACGACGGCCTTCTAAGGTTGAACCGTAATTATCTCTTTCGATGCGACGATCAAAAACATTATAGACGCCACCGATCAGATTTAGTTGCTTCGTTAGACTATAGCTAGTACCTACATCAACAAAGGCGTATGAAGGTGTGCTCTTAGACATTGAAGTACGTGATAAATATTCTGATGTCTTACCACGGAAATTAATGCGTGCCCAAGTTTCCATTTCAGGGGTGGTTTCCCAATTTAAGGTCGCGTTTGCCATATGGCGCGGTTGCTTATTCAGAGGCTTACCTTTGAAATCACCACTCTTTTGTTCCGTATCTGTGAACGTGTAGTTTGCTGCTAAATTCCATTCAGGGGAAATAATCCAGTTAGCAGTAACTTCAACACCGCGCATATTGGCTTTATCAACATTAGTTCTATCACTTACAAAATCATAAGGGTCGCCACTATTACCAACACCATCAGCTAATGTACAATCGCGCATACCCGGTGCTTTGTCTGAACGACTATCGCAACGACGAACTTCTGTTATTTTATCTTTAAAATCAGTATTATAAATCGTCAAACTTGCCGTTAAGTTATCACGATTATCCCAAATAATACCAATTTCCTCTGTCACCGATTTTTCTGGTTTTAAGTCAGGATTACCGTAAATAACTGCATCATAACGACCACCGCCAGTCCCTTGTCCCCAAGTAGCTGTCGCTTGACGTAAATCCGGTGAACGATATCCAGTAGATACCCCACCTTTTAATGTCCATTCATCAGCTAAATGCCAAACACCATAAACTCGCGGTGTCCAGTGAGTACCAAAGTTTTCATCTTTATCCATCCGTAAACCGGCGGTTAAAGCGAAGTCGTTTGTCAATGTCCACTCATCTTCAGCAAACAGCGCCCAACTATAGCGATCTAGCTTATTATTACCTTTAAGCTTATTGCCTTCATCTTTCAGCTCTTCATAGCGATATTGACCGCCGACACTTAACATATGATCACCAAACATAAAGACGGTTTGGTTACGAACAGTTGTATCATCATAATCCATTTTACGTGATGGATTGCGGCTTTCATCGCGCTGAACATAGGTATTCATAGTACCAAAATCATAAATACCATCATGGGTTAAGGCATAATGCGTTAACTCATAATCAGTAAAGCTACTTTGTGGTTTTTTCCCTTTAACAAGTTCAGCTGATTTTGAATAGCCAACACGTGAATCACGATGTTGATTATCTTTTTTAAATTCAAATTCAACGGTATTTTTCTCATCTGGTGTCCAGCTTAATGTACCGCCACCACTTGCCGTGATCTGACGATTATAGCCATCAACACGTCTATCTTCACCGCGGTGAGAATATTGCCCTTGCAGCTTTAGACCTAACACATTATCAATCAATGGACCTGCAGCATAGAAACTACCTTGTCCTGTATTTCCTTCATTTTTACGCTCAGTCAACGTTGTGTCACCACGTAAACTAAAGTTCCATTCTTTTTGCGCTTTACGCGTAATAATATTGATAACGCCTCCCATGGCATCAGAGCCATATAAAGAAGACATTGGGCCTCTTACTACCTCAATACGCTCAATCGCGGGTAAAGGAGGTAACCAGCCTTGTTCAATACCTGAGTTATCACTATTAGGACGCGTTTCACGAGATGCAACACGCTTACCATCGACTAAGATCATGGTATACTTAGGATCCATACCACGAATACTAATATCAGAGCTGCTACCGCCCCCCGTCACTAGCACCCCCGGAACATCTTTTAGCGCATCAGTTACATCACGATATGATTTTGTTCCTAATTGTTCACGAGTTACAACTGAAACAGAAGCTGGAGCATCTTCAACAGTCTGTTTAAACCCCGAAGCGGTTGTCACCAGTAACCTTTCAGGATCTTCTGCGGAAGCTGTCATCACAAAACTTGATGCAAGAGCAGCAACAACGCCAAGCGCAATTTTATTTTTCTTTAACACTACCATTCCCGATTCTCCAAGAATATATATTCTTTAAGTTTTATATAGATGGACAGATCGACAGTTGCTCAACAATGAAGGTAATTAATTTAATTACCCTTAGTTATTTTGATATTATTTTTATATCCCTATTGACTAAATTCCTATACTTCTGCAGTTATTGTTTTATGCTTCTATAAGATTTTTATCACTCAAATAATTTGACATATAAATTTTCTTTTAAAACAATGTGTTAATAAAATCCTATTAATAGTGACAATATATTTATCAGGCTTGTCTGTAGATTAATCAAACAAATATATACCTACATCTATTTGCATGTTGCTATTGATTTTCTATCCAGCTGTTTTATTAACAGATAAATATGCCAAAGTTTAACCTGATAATTTATTCATCACTTTTTTGCATTAAAATTGATTAATTGAGAATAATGTGTCAAATAAGAAGAAAATTCGCTTAATTGATATAATACGCGATATTCAATATATGACTTCTTATACAACGATGCGTTATTAGATGAGCTAAAAATCGCTCTAGAGAGTGGATGATGACGCTTTACATACATCAGATCTATTTTCTATAACCAATAACACTGTCGTCACATTATTATGCAATAAATTGTTTGCTAACAATAAAGCAAATAAGAATACTTATCAATGCGATTGCGAATATAAATTATAATTTTCTCTTATTTGTGTAATTATTAGTCATAGAATAGAAAAAGAGCCGGCTAAATTGTGATAAAGTTCACAAATTAGCCAGCTCTCTATTTAGTGATAAAACTAACTATTTTTTGTTTTCAATATGCTCAGGAAACTGCATTTCACTGTAGCGAATAAAACGTGTTTTCTTCACTATTTTATAGGTAAACCAAATCAGCAGGAATAATGGGATCCCAATATAGGTTGCCACAACACCATACCAGTCAATAGTATCTTCTAAAAATGCCTGATAGTTTTGACCTAATGTAATAATTAAACAGAGAATAAAGGCAAAAATAGGTCCTACAGGGAAGAAGCCTGAACGATACGGCAATTCATTCAGATCACGACCTTGTGCTACATAACCTCGACGAAAACGGTAATGACTGATTGCAATACCTAACCAAGCAATAAATCCTGTCATACCTGATGTATTTAATAACCATAAATAAACCGTTTGGTTACCATACATTGAGCTTAAAAAGCATAAACCCGCAACCACTGTTGTTGCATAAAGTGCATTACGTGGAACACCGTTTTTGGATAATTTACCAAAAAATTTCGGCGCTTTACCTTCTCTTGCTAAGGTAAATAACATACGCGTAGATGCATACATACCGGAGTTCCCTGCCGAAAGAACCGCCGTTAAAATAACTGCGTTCATGATAGCGGCAGCTGAAAGTAACCCTGCATTTTTAAATACCAGTGTAAACGGACTCACACTGATGTCACCCACATCATTACGTAGCAAGTTAGGATCGGTATAAGGAATGATTAAACTGATAATTAAGATAGCTAGGATATAAAACAGTAAAATACGCCAAAAAACTTTACGTACTGCTTTAGGAATATTTTTCGCAGGATCTTTCGACTCCCCCGCTGCGATACCGATAAGTTCAGTTCCTTGGAAAGAGAACCCAACAATCATCGCTACCCCTATCATGGCGGCAAAACCACCAGCAAAAGGCGCATCGCCGATTTCCCAGTTGTGCCAACCTGCATTTTCAGCGCCTTTCATAATACCGGTGATCATCGCAATACCCACCGCAATAAAAATAATCACGGTCGATACTTTAATTAATGAAAACCAATATTCAGCTTCACCAAATCCCTTTACAGAAATATAGTTAAGCAAGAAAATAACGGCTAAAAATAACGCACTCCAAATCCAACCATCCACATCAGGGAACCAATACAGCATCACGAGCTGCGCGGCGACTAAGTCAACTGCAATCGTCACAGCCCAGTTGTACCAGTAGTTCCAGCCTAGTGCGAAACCAAATCCTTCATCAACATATTTAGAGCCATAGGTTGAAAAAGATCCGGAAACAGGCATAAATGCCGCTAACTCTCCAAGGCTGGTCATAAGGAAATAGACCATAAGTCCTATTAATGCGTAAGAGAGTAATGCGCCCCCAGGCCCTGCTTGAGCAACAGTTGCACCTGATGCGACAAAAAGCCCTGTACCAATTGAACCACCAATAGCGATCATCGCTAAATGTCGCGCCTTTAATTCTCGACGCAAAGTGCGTACCGCACCCGATTTTGCGGTATCTGTTTGTTGTTCTGACATTATCATTCCACGGTTATATTCATATTCCTAGCATCAATTGTAACAAATCTGGCTGTGGTGAATAGCAAGGATCTAGGATTATAAGATACCTTCATAATCGGGCTTCAATTATTAGTAACTTATCAAGCGTTGTCGATTAAATGTTCAGCATTACAATATGAAAGTAATTTTTTGAGGGCATCAGAGACATGTTTTTGGCGATGATAGACCAAATATAAAGTACGTTGTAATTTTAGACCTTCGACCTTTATCTCTTTTAAAGAGCCACTCTCTATTTGATCTTGGATCACTCGGCGAGATAAACAACTAATCCCCATTTCATACATTACAGCATGTTTTATCGCTTCTGAATTACCTAATTCCATTTCGATTCGATATCCGGGTAATGAAGCAAACAGCAGATGATTGAGTACATCTCGCGTCCCAGAACCGTTTTCACGTAGGATCCACGGCGCGGATTGAAGATCGGCTAATGTCACTGTTTTCGCCTTAGCTAAAGGATGTTCAGGAGAACAAAATATGACCATTTCATCCAGTAGCCATTTTTGGCTGATCAATTCAGAGCTTTGGCAAGCCCCTTCAATAAGGCCTAAATCAACACGGAATTCACTGACTGATTTGACGACTTCTTCCGTATTGCCAATACTCATTTCAAGTGGAATATCGGGGTAGTTACGATGAAAATTACCCAACATTTGTGGCAAAATATAATTACCAATAGTGGTGCTTGCAGCAATACGTAAAGCACCATTTCCGGCTTGAAATAACTGCTCTACTTCAGTAGCACGCTCAAGTAAAGAGAGTGCCCTTGGATATAATAATCGCCCGTGTTCATTAGTCACTAAGCGCTTCCCCACTCTATCGAAAAGTTGTACTCCTAACTGATTTTCTAGATCAGTTAAAGAAGCACTCACAGCGGATTGAGATAATGCCAACTGTTGTAAAGCCTGTGTTGTAGAACCACTTTTAAGTACTTCAGTAAATACTTCCAGTTGTCGCAATGTAATACGCATGTCCATCCCACCTTTTAGCTGTCATAGTAATAACATACTATCCACAAACCAATAACATACCAAGAACAATTGTGAAAATATACCTATATTAGTTTTAGTGGTTATTATTATAAAAATAATGAATTTAATAAATAATAGTATCTGTTATATGCTTATGCAAAATTTACATAAGCAAGGTTTTTCTATGTCAGAGCAAAGTCAAACAACCACATTGGCTAAAAAATGTTTTATTCCTGTTTATCGCTGGCTCCCCGGCTTGCTGCTAACAGGTATATTAACCGCCCTCGCTATTTACGTAGGTGATATTCCATGGTTTTCCAGTATGGGGTTAGGTGCTCTTACACTGGCTATCTTATTTGGCATTATTGCGGGTAATACGGTTTATCCCATCGCTAAACCTTATAGTGATGAAGGCGTTAAGTTTGCTAAACACTATTTACTACGTGCGGGGATCATCCTATACGGATTTAGACTCACTTTTCAGCAAATTGCAGATGTAGGTGCAACAGGATTAATTATTGACGCTATTATGTTGACCTCAACGTTTCTCATTGCAATGTGGGTGGGGAAAAAATATTTTGGTCTTGATGATCAAACCGTCATGTTAATTGGTGCGGGTAGTAGTATTTGTGGTGCGGCTGCGGTCATGGCAACAGAGCCTGTTGTCAAAGCTCAGGCGAGCCAAGTTGCGGTGGCTGTATCCACTGTCGTAATTTTTGGAACTATCGGTATTTTCCTCTACCCATGGTTTTTCCATCTTAACGCTTTTGCGGGTTGGTTACCTTTTAGTGAAGAAACTTTTGGTATCTTCGCTGGTTCAACCATACATGAAGTCGCTCAAGTTGTTGCGGTGGGTCATTCAATTAGTCCAGATGCAGAAAATGCAGCCGTAATTAGTAAAATGATCCGCGTGATGATGCTGGCACCTTTCTTAATTATCCTTTCTACTTATATTAGTAAAAAGGGCCGTAAAACAGTAGGTGCGACAACAGAAAAAAGTCCGATAACTATTCCTTGGTTTGCTGTGTTCTTTATCTTAATGGCTGGTTTTAATTCATTTAATTTAATTCCTGCCGCTATTGTGAGCTATATCGTTACTATTGATACTATTTTATTGGCAATGGCGATGGTAGCACTAGGTTTAACAACGCATATTAGTGCGATACGTCAAGCGGGTGTAAAACCACTACTGCTAGCTTTATTTCTCTTTTTCTGGCTAACGTTAGGTGGTGCTGCTATTAATATCTTTATCCAATCTGTGTTGATGTGATTGTTTAATCTATCCTTGAGTATGTACCTCCGTATTGCGCAACTTATTCTAGTTTAAGTTGCGCTTTTTTATATTTCCTCATATTCAGATGTCAATAAGCCCACGATTTGTTATCGTAGTGTGAAATAAGATTAGAGGAGAACTATGATGAAATTTGTTGGCGCACATGTCAGTGCTGCAGGTGGTGTTGATCAGGCTGTATTACGAGCTCATGAGATCAAAGCAACGGCATTTGCTCTTTTTACTAAAAATCAGCGCCAATGGAAAGCAGCCCCGTTATCAACTGAATCGATTGATAAATTTAAAAAAAATTGTGAAATCTATGGCTATGGTCCAGCACAAATTTTACCACACGACAGCTATCTGATTAATTTAGGGCATCCAGAAGAAGAAGCCCTTGAAAAATCAAGAGCCGCTTTTCTCGATGAGATGCAACGCTGTGAGCAATTAGGCATTGAATTACTTAATTTTCACCCAGGTAGCCATTTAAAAAAAATCGATGTTGATAAATGTCTGCAACGCATCGCTGAATCAATTAATATCACCTTAGATAAAACCCAAAATGTGACCGCAGTGATTGAAAATACCGCTGGACAAGGCACTAACTTAGGCTATCGTTTTGAACATCTCGCCGCCATTATCGATGGTGTAGAAGATAAATCTCGAGTGGGCGTTTGTATTGATACTTGTCACACTTTTGCTGCAGGTTATGATCTACGTACTGTTGAAGACTGCGAAAAGATCTTTGCTGAATTTGATAATATTGTCGGCTTTCAATATTTAAAAGCCATGCACTTAAATGATGCTAAAAGCGAATTGGCTAGTCGTGTCGATCGCCATCATAGTTTAGGGCAAGGCAATATTGGCAAAGTACCCTTTACTTATATTATGCAAGATATCCGTTTTGATGGGATCCCACTTATCTTAGAAACAATTAATCCTGATATTTGGCCAGAAGAAATAGCTTGGTTAAAATCACAACAAACTCAATAACCTTATTTCTTTTTTACTTGCGATTTGATGTACTAAAATCGCAAGCCTCTATTTTTTTATCCGTATGCTATTTTGGAGTCTCTCATGTCTGTAGTCGTTGGTGTTGGAGTGATCATCGTCAATGAAAAAGGTGAAGTATTATTAGGTAAACGCTGTGGTAAACACGCCCCTTATTGGTCAATTTTTGGTGGCCATGTCGATCCGGGGGAAACCTTTGAGCAATGTGCTATTCGTGAAATTGAAGAAGAGATTGGCATTACCATCCCTACTCCTGAAGTGATTGGGATCAGCAACAATCTACAAACTTATCAATTAGAAGGTAAACATACCGTATCTATCTGTATGATTGCGCAATATCAAGGTGGCGAGCCTAAGTTAATGGAGCCAGATAAATGTTCTGAACTACGCTGGTGCTCACCTGATGATTTACCTGAACCTCATTTTGAAGCGAGCCGTAATTCTATTGCTTTATGGAAAAGTAAACGTTTCTATCAACCTTAATTAACACTCTTCATCATTATTCTGAATATTCTTTATTCAGAATAATGTTTTCCCCTACTTAGTTATTATTCAACGTGATCTTTTTTCTGTTTAATTTCCTTGACTCTATTTGGCTTATTTTTGAGCACAAATAATTTAATCCATTGATTTATATATAGATAAAAACTTATTGTACTATTTTTATTCATTTTTTTATTTAATAAACAAGGAAGTGCTCTATTTACACCCTCAGATCAAGCGTGTATTCTTTACACTATCAAGCTAGTACATTGAGTCATTTTTTATAAGGACATGTTATGTCAGAAGTCACATCCATTGCTAAACGCCCATCTATACTCGGTGGTGCGATGATTATTGCCGGTACGGCGGTAGGCGCCGGTATGTTCTCCATCCCTATTGTGACTTCCGGTGTGTGGTTTACCGGCTCTATCTTTTTACTCATTTATACTTGGTTTTGCCTATTTATGTCTGGCTTAATGATCTTAGAAGTTAATCTTCACTACCCCCTAGGATCAAGCTTTCATACTATTACCAAAGATTTATTAGGTAAGGGATGGAGTACCATTAATGGTCTTTCTATTGCTTTTGTTCTCTATATTTTAACTTATGCCTATATTTCTGCAGGTAGCTCCATCATTGTGCAAAATTTTGCTAATGTGGTTAGCTTGCCACAAGCCGTTGCAGGCTTAGTATTTGCCCTTGTTGTTGCTTTCTTCGTTTGGTTATCAACCCGAGCCGTTGATCGCTTAAGTACCATATTAATTGGCGGTATGATTGTGGCTTTTGTATTTGCTATCGGTGGATTATTTACCGAAGTGAAAATGCCAGTATTATTTAATACAACAGAAAGCCATGCCAGTTATTTACCTTATGCACTAGCCGCATTACCTTATTTATTAACCTCCTTTGGTTATCACGGCAATATTCCTGGATTAGTCACCTACTACCGTAAAGACGGTAAAGCCGTGATGAAAAGTCTATTAATTGGTACCTTGATTTCGCTGGCTATCTATATTTTATGGCAGTTTGTTGTACAAGGTAATATTCCTCGTGAAGGCTTTAAACAAGTCATTGCTGAAGGCGGAAATATTGGTAACTTACTGGCACAAATGCGTATCAATACAGCAAATACTTCCGTTTCATTCTTATTAGACTTGTTCTCATATATGGCATTAGCGAGTTCATTTTTAGGCGTATCTTTAGGGTTATTTGATTATTTAGCTGATTTCTTTAAATTCTCAAATACTGGGACAGGACGTTTAAAATCGGCCATCGTAACTTTTGTACCACCCACCATTTTAGCGATTATTTTTCCTGATGGCTTCTTGTATGCTATTGGCTTTGCAGGACTTGCAGCCACAATTTGGGCGGCGATAATTCCAGCATTAATGGCAAAAGCCAGTCGTCAACGTCATCAGCAACAAAGCTTTAAAGCACCTGGTGGCACCTTTATGATTATCTTTGTGATCTTATTTGGTGCAATTAATGCGATTGCACACATATTAGCAAACTTTAATCTCCTACCTATTTACCGCTGATCTTCCGTCAAGCCAGCAATATGCTGGCTTGAACCTTCTTCTGCCAAAAAAATATTGCGAAATACTTGCCAAGTTTCAGTACTACGAGTAATTTTGTCGCCATTATCGTCAATGCTATTTATAGAAGGTTACCTATGGCAAAAGCTAATGAAATTAAGCGCGGTATGGCTATCAGTTATAACAATAAATTATTATTGGTAAAAGATATCGACATCCAAGCGCCAAGTGCTCGCGGTGCAAGTACTTTGTATAAAATGCGCTTTACTGATATTCGTACAGGCCAAAAAGTAGAAGAACGTTTTAAAGGGGATGATATCCTCGATACTATCAACTTAACACGCCGTGCAGTCAGTTTCTCGTATATCGATGGTGATGAATATGTCTTTATGGACAATGAAGATTATACACCTTACACCTTCAAAAAAGATCAGATTGAAGAAGAGCTGCTGTTTATTCCAGAAGAAGGCTTAGCTGGAATGCAGGTCTTAACTATGGATGGACAAGTTTTAGCTTTAGAGTTACCGCAAACTGTTGATATGGAAATTATCGAAACAGTACCGGGCATTAAAGGCGCATCAGCGAGTGCTCGTACTAAGCCTGCGACTTTACCTACTGGATTAGTCATTCAAGTCCCTGAATATCTTTCTACAGGGGATAAAATCCGTATTCATATTGCTGAACGTCGCTATATGGGGCGTGCTGATTAATTAACCGCCAAAAACCTCCCTCACAAAGTAACATTTTACTGATGTGATGCTAAATAGGTCAGATAATCGTAAGAAACCCACTGTGACAACGATTATTTGACTTGTTTACCTAATCATTCCCTGTCAATACACAATTAAAAATATTGCACATTAATCAATCCATTTTTTTCAGCGCCATCCATCCAACGGATTTCAGCTTTCCCCATATTTTGAGGCAGTATAATTGATGATGATTGTTCAAAAGAGGTAGGGAAAATAGACTGGGTTGATGTAAAGACTTTGTTATTTTTGTAACATTGGTACTCAGCTTGATCGAGTGTGAAATTAATTTCACAAGCTGGATCAACAATCGCCCCTCGTACATAAATCTGTCCTGTAGTTTGCTGTGCTGTTGACGCCCAAGCAAATGATATCGAACTGGAAACGAGAAGACTGCATAAAATGGTCAGATATTTTTTCATAACGACCTCACTTCTTGTTTGCGCAGTAGGTATGAGGATCACGCCTACTCGACATACTTTTATCATAGCAATAAAATATGACATTCATATAGACACAATAAGAATGTTTGATGTCTATCAAATATGAGTGGTTTTTATTTATAAATAAAAAATCAACGTTGATTTAAGCTTAAGTCAAATATTCATAACTTTAATAACCTAATTATTTAAACATCAACTTTCTATTTAATTAACACAATTTATTTTATTATTAGTATTAATTAACTAATTATAAACAATATTCATTACTGCTAGATGATCGTTAATCCATTCGATATCCATAAAACCTTTATTATTAATTAATTGCGAGTTAAATTGCTGATTAGCATCTAGTTTATATTGGAAGTCTTTCATCTCCTTACCATTCCAACAACTTGTTTTAACAGTATTTTCTTCTGATGATGCATAACATCCTCCTTCGACAATAGCACCAACAAAAGTAATTGTTGTTGAGCCTAACACTTTACTTTCACGTGCTAAACTAGGTGCCGTTAATAATAGACCTAGACATGCTAAAACTATCGGTATCTTTTTCAAAATAAACCTCCTCTCATTTATTTAAGTACAGAATGTCCACGAGCCAATATGCTATTAAACTAATAACTAATATCGGCTAGTAACTTTATTTATTTAACTTTTATCTTTGATTAAAGTTTAGAAAGAAATTATAAAATACTCAAATTAAGACTATCAATAAAAAATATTCTATATTTGACTTATATCAAGATAAGAGAAGATAACAAGCCTGAAACAAAAAGATAACATTTACCTTAGCAATTAATTGCAAAGATATTTTTTTTTATTTTGGCTATAGTCCCTGCCATAAACTTAGAGTATTTGTGATTTAGATCACAATTAATCAACGAATTTTTTAATTATCCTTATGAAACTTTCTACTGTTAAACAAAAATTGTCTCTTATCTTGCTGTTAAATTTGGTTGGATTGACTCTTTTTTTATCTTGGTATCTTCCCGCACAACATGGCTTTTGGCTTTCAATAGATACACATATCTTTTATTTTTTTAATCGGCAACTATTGCCAGACTCTTCTTTTGCTATGTTTGTGGCTTATGTCAATAATCGAGCATTCGATGTGATTATTCTGCTGGCGATGGGAGGGTTGTATTACCATACCTTTCGTCAGAAAGATTATCAGGGCAAACGCCATCTCATTATTGTGGGAATAGTCATGGTGCTAAGTGCAATCGTAATTAATCAGATTGGACAAAATATTCCTATCGAAAGACCTAGCCCAACACTTCATTTTCACGATGTGCACCGTGTAGGTGTAGTGACAGGAATACCGACTAAAGATGCATCAGGTGATAGCTTTCCTGGCGATCATGGTTTGATGCTACTGATCTTTTGTAGCTTTATATTACGTTATCTTTCATTTCGCTCTTTTTTATGCGCTCTTTTAATTACGGTAATTTTTTCATTACCTCGTGTTATGGCTGGCGCACATTGGGCTTCTGATATCTTAGTTGGTTCTATCTCGCTCACTTTAGTCACAACAAGCTGGTTATTAATAACCCCTGCATCCGATATCATCATTCATTGGCTAGATGAACATCTCCCTTTTAAAGGCAAAAAAGCATTTAGCTAATTAAGTATAAAAAATAAGTAAAAGTAAAAATAAGCGCCCTACTGAGCGCTTATTTTTTATCTGTAAAAGGATAGTTTTATAACAAAAAGATAATCATTTTTAGTATGTGTTCTTTATTATCTAATGTTTTGTAAATTAAGCCTCTTTCCTCTCGCCATTTGACTTTTCTTTATGTAAACTTTTTACGTTTCCACATTATTTATTGTTTAATGTGGATATTTACGTGCTTTAGAGCACGTTTTTCGCGAAATAGGGTTGCCAGAGTTAAATTACACTATATTCTCTGGTTATTTGGTGAATATTCATGTGCTCATCTGGCACATAAGGATGTAAGGGAAATCTGTCACAATGAGAAATAAACCGTTTATGAGAATGCTTAAGCTCATACCGGCGTTTATTGTCGTAGCTACGTTATCAGCCTGTAGTTCACAAAACGCGTCTTCACGCTTAGCTAATTCAACAACAGCCCCACTTAATAAATCTTCAAGCACATCTATTTCCCAAGCATCTCAAGATGAATTTGAATCATTGGTGAAGAATCTCGATATAAAATCTAAGATACTTGACCAATATGCAGACTGGAAAGGTGTTGCATACCGATTAGGTGGCAATACAAAAAGTGGTATTGATTGTTCCGCTTTTGTCCAAAGAACTTTTCGTGATCAATTTGGTGTCGAATTACCTCGTTCAACCTCCGATCAGCAATTTGCTGGTACCAAAGTTAATCGTTCAACCTTAAAAGCGGGTGACTTAGTACTGTTTAAGACTGGTCGCACTATGCGCCATATTGGTATTTATATCGGTAATGATAAGTTTGTTCACGCGTCAACCAGCAGTGGTGTTATCGTTTCTGAAATGTCCAATGTCTATTGGAAAAACCGTTTCTATACAGCGCGTCGGATCATTGATAATAATACAACAACAAGTCTTGCTGATAACTATTCTCAAGCGTCATTAAGATAAAATTTTCCCTTATATCTTATCGCAATAAAAAAGCCCCAATACTTATTGAGTATGGGGCTTTTTTATGTTGTTTTTTCTTGCATAACAGAGCCATATAGCCATCGTTAGTGAGTATTTTTATCTAAGTACATAGCAATAGATTGTGCATATGTCGTAGAGAAATACCCATTAAGAACAAAAAAGAACTACAGATAAGAGTAGTCTGTTGGAAATGGCTCAGCAATTGCAACCCCAGCATTTTTTAAGCAACAAAGTGCTGCGCACTCATCATCACTATGTAAAAATAAACAAGGTACGCCATCCCACTCAATAATCACATTTTCAATATTGAGATTATTCAGATACTTTTGTAAGTTCTGTATTGCCTCATCTAAAGTCATACCATCATGACTTAGCAGTTTTAAGCCAATCAAGGTATTTTGTCTACTAGCATCATTCTCAGGTAGAATTTCTACCCTTGTTCCTGTAAAGCCTGCTAGCCACCGATAACTCAGCGGCAGCTTATGAACCACCGAAAGTTGTACATTTTCCACAAATCAATCCTGTTTCATCAACACGTTAATTTAATACATCATCAATACGAGTTTGAACTGACTTGCTCACACACATATTAAAATATTGTTAAAAATAAAGCATGAACGTTACAATAATCTTACAAAAAGAGAGGTGTTTTAAGTTGTTTATTTCGCTTAACCTTTATCAACCTTCCTATCAGCCCTGATTACTCTTTTCAATTATTCTTTCATTTATTTAACATTTTATCAACTATATAAAATAATTGCATAAAATTTTACGCATTTAAGTAAAACAATCTATCAATTTTTATCATGATATTTCATATTACTAAAACAATAATAGATGATTATTAAAATAAACCCTAGTTAATTTAACAAAAACACAACATTAAGTGTTGATACAAATCAAATAAGTTACATTGAAGGGAAAGAATTTAGAGAAATATTTAGTGAAAAACGTGGCGATAATGACATTTTAAAGATAAATAGAAAGGAAAACGCTATAAATATAGTGTATTTATAGCGTGATATTCTTATTTATAACGACGAGCAAGTAACAAGAAACTCATGGCACAGATAACACAAAATGCCATCGAACTCACCATCGGCCACTCAGTTTTAGCGGGTAACATTGCAATAGCGGTTCCAACTAAAGCCCCCACACCAAAACGGATAGTACCGGCTAAAGAAGATACCGTACCCGCCATATGTGGATAGTCTTCAAGAATAACGGCCATCGCATTTGAGGTTATCATGGCTATTCCACCAACATACATAGCCACCCCCACAACAAGGAAGTAAAAATGTAAATTAAGGGCAACCACCAATATTAAGAATATGCCCATTAAAAACTGCACAGTTAACCCAAAACGTAACATATTCAGTGCACCAAATCGGCGCACATAGCGCCCATTGATACTGGTCATGACAATCAAGAAAATAATATTAAAACCAAAGTACAAGCCAAATTGGTCGAATGGAATACCATGTAGTTCGATATAAACAAAAGGCCCTGCACTTAAAAATGAAAACATCCCTGCAAAAGAAAATCCCGATGCCAGGATATAGCAAAGTACTCGACGTGCTCTAAATAAGCTAATAAATTGACTAAATGTCACTCGCAGGCTAAAACGTTGGCGATGCTGTTTGGGCAAAGTTTCCGGTATATAGAGCGCAATTAATGCAGCAGCAATGATCGCCGCAATAGCGATACTCCAAAAAATAGCATGCCATGAGAACCAGTTCATCACCCAAGCACCAAGTAATGGCGCTAATAATGGAGCAATCGTCATGACTAATGCAACAAATGACATGCTTCTTGAGAACTCATCTCTTGAAAACATATCCCGCATTAAAGCATTAATGACAACACTTGCAGCGGCAGCAGCAAATCCATGTAGAAAACGCATACCAATTAGCATATCGATCGAGTCAGATAATGCACAAGCGCTCGACGCTAATGCAAAAACAATCACACCACCTAGAATAACCGGTTTACGCCCTAGACTATCTGCCATCGGCCCATAGACCATTTGCCCAATAGCAAAACCAAAGATATAGCTACTTAATGTCATCTGAACTTGACCACCAGGCACGCCAAAATCCCGCGCTATAGTAGGTAAACTTGGCAGGTACATATCGATAGCCAGTGGCATAAGCATGGAAATAAGCCCCAATATTAAAATGAGGCTAAAGTACGACGGACGTTGCTCTTGCACGCAGTTAAACTCCAAAAAACGACAAAATATAATTATTATTTAGGTAGATGAATGCTATTGATTTCTTCTTCTGTTAGCGGTCGGTATTCTCCTGGCGCTAAAGCATCATCTAATGTGATATCACCGATACGCTCTCGATGTAACGCGACAACATGATTACCCACCGCAGCAAACATACGTTTAACTTGATGGTACTTCCCTTCACTAATGGTCAGTTTTACCTCAGTCGGTGTTATTACTTCCAATGTCGCAGGCTTAGTCAATTCTTTTTCGCCATTTAACTGGACACCTGTTTTAAATTTCTCAGCGACATCCGTAGCAATAGGCTGTTCCAACGTTACGACATACGTTTTTTCACAGTGATGTTTAGGTGCCGTTATACGATGAGACCATTGACCATTATCGGTTAATAGCACTAACCCTGTAGTATCAATATCTAAACGCCCCGCAGCATGTAATTTATGTGCTAGTGGCTCATCAATAAAATAAAGAATGGTGGGGTTAACAGGATCATCCGTTGAACACACATAACCAATAGGTTTGTTCAACATAAAATAACGCGGGCCTAAAATTTGTGTCAACACATTGCCATCATAAGCAACTTCTTGTTCAGGTGTGATTTTAGTCGCACCTGTTTTTACCATTTCACCATCTATAGTCACGAGCCCTGCTCTAAGTTCACGAGCTACTAAATTACGGCTAATCCCCAATTGCTGGGATAAAAATTTATCTAATCGCATGAATTTCTCTGAAAAATGGAAGAGTACCATCTGATATGAGGCATCTATTAAAAATGAATATTAACAATAAAACAACTAATTAATTTACCCTTAAATCATTTAGCCTTTCACTGTATTTAATTACAGTCTTTCTGTTCGCACTCATCGCTAAAAAGTGCTACGCTGGTGCTCTGTTTTGCTTTTGATGTATGGTTATGGCTTTTACACTTAGACCTTATCAGCTTGACGCGGTTAACGCGACAATCACTTATTTTCGCCAACATAAAACACCAGCACTTATTGTATTACCTACCGGTGCTGGAAAAAGCTTAGTCATTGCCGAACTTGCTAAAAGAGCACGTGGGCGGGTATTGGTTCTAGCACATGTAAAGGAATTAGTAGAGCAGAACCATAGCAAATATGAAGCCTATGGTCTATCTGCGGATATTTATGCCGCCGGATTACAGCAAAAAGAGAGTCGAGGCAAGGTTGTTTTCGGCAGTGTACAATCGGTAGCACGTAACTTATCGCAGTTTGAGCATGCTTTTTCTCTATTAATTATTGATGAATGTCACCGTATTAGTCTGTCTGAAGATAGCCAATACCAACAAGTGATCAAACAACTTCAAACCATTAACCCCCAACTACGCATCTTAGGATTAACGGCTACTCCTTATCGTTTACCGACTGGTTGGATTTACCAATATCACTATCACGGTATGGTAAAAGGAGATGACAATTGTTTTTTTCGTGACTGTATTTATGAATTACCTTTACGCTACATGATAAGTCACCATTTCTTAGTCCCACCAACACGTTTAGATATGCCTATTTTGCAATATGACTTTAGCCAAGTTAGAACTAGCCAAAATGGTATTTTTAATCAAGAAGATCTCAATCGCGAAGTAAAAAAACAACAGCGTATTACACCCCATATTGTGTCACAGATAATTGAATACGGTGAACAACGCCGTGGTGTGATGATATTTGCGGCAACAGTCGAACATGCGACAGAAATCTTCACATTATTACCCCAAGGACAAGCCGCGTTAGTCAGTGCTGAGACCCCCTCTTCTGAGCGTGACGCATTAATTTCACAGTTTAAACAGCAACAGCTACGTTATATGGTTAATGTTGCTGTATTAACCACAGGCTTTGATGCGCCCCATGTTGATTTAATTGCTATTTTACGCCCAACGGAGTCCGTCAGTTTATATCAACAAATAGTAGGACGAGGATTAAGGTTATTTGCAGGAAAAACAGAATGTTTAATCTTAGATTATGCAGGTAACCCTCACGACCTTTATCTTCCTGAAGTGGGTAGTAAAAAACCCAATCCAAATAGCAAACCGGTACAAGTGTTTTGTCCTCTCTGTCAATTCGCTAACACTTTCTGGGGCATAGTTGATGCAGATGGCGATATTATTGAGCACTATGGGCGACGTTGCCAAGGTTGGGAGCTTGATGAGCAAGGACAAAAAAAACAGTGTGATTATCGCTTTCGTTTTAAATTATGCCCACACTGTAATGAAGAAAATGATATCGCCGCACGGCGTTGTGTGCACTGTAATGAAATCCTAGTTGATCCTGATGATATGCTCAAAGCTGCTTTAAAGCTAAAAGGCGCCCTTATCCTTCGCTGTGGAGGAATGCAATTACTCAGTGGTCAAGATGAAAAAGGTGAGTGGCTTAAAATCAACTATTATGATGAAGAAGGTACTTCTGTTTCAGAACGATTTCGTTTAAAAACGCCTGCCCAACGTAAAGTATTTGAACTCAAGTTTTTACGCGAACACCAGCGCGCCCCTGGCGTTCCTTTTGTATGGCATAACGCTCAAGATATTATTAATCAGTTTGATTTATTACGTTATCCTGATTTTATTGTGGCACAAAAAAATAAAAAAGATGGCTTTTGGCAAATTCGTAATAAGTTATTTGACTATCATGGACGCTTTCGTAAAGCAGATACCTTATATTAAAGTCGATTTATATTTGCTGTTAGAGTGCTTTTTCGTTAAAATGCGCCCCGCTTTATCTGTTTTTAGATAAACCAAATCTCGAGCTTGTTGCTGGGTCGCCTGTAACAAGTATGTATTTTCTTTTTCATAAGAGAAAAAAGATGTTAACTATTAATGCAACAGTACGTAAAGAGCAGGGTAAGGGTGCGAGCCGCCGCCTGCGTGTGGCTAACCGTTTTCCAGCTATCGTTTATGGCGGAAATGAAGAGCCAATCGCTATCGATTTAGATCACAACGAAGTTATCAACCAAGAACACAAATCTGAGTTCTACGCTGATTTCGTTAACCTCGTTATCGATGGTAAAGCAACTAAAGTTAAAGTTAAAGCAGTGCAACGTCACGAGTATAAGCCAAAAATTACTCATATTGACTTCCTGCGCGCTTAATAAGCCAACCTTCGAGCTTTATTTTTCGGGACGCCGAGCATGTAACGCCACTTAATGTGGCGTTATTTGTTTCTATCTATTGCCTATTTTTCTGAGACTCTACGCTGTAACTGGTCGCGTAAATTAGGTGGAGTTCCTTTTATCGTCAGTGTATCGGTAGCGGGATCCCAAAAAATTCTTTCCCCCAACAGTTTCGCATCAAAATTAACCGTTAACCCCCCACCACTTCCTGAATACTTCATTAATTGGCGTAATGTACTGCGATCTGCGGGAAAAGTTTCCGCTAATTCATACCCTTTTTCTTCTGTAAACTGTGCAAAGTTTTGATCACCTAATGGCGGTAACTCTTGTGCAAGTTCAGTTAATGCAATCTCTTCACCCGATTGCAATTGCTCATTACAATAGCTGTAGACTTGTTCACGACAAGTTTGGCGCTCTTGTTTATTCATGTCTGATGCTTCACAAAAGTCATCAACCGCTTGTAATAAGCCTTTATTTTGTACTTTAGTATTTAAACCTTCTTGCGCCCCTAAAAAGTCCATAAAGAAATCTGAAACTTTGCGTCCTACACGCCCTTTTAAGAAGGTTAAATAACGTAAAGAATCGGGTGAAGTTTCCCATTCAGTTAAATCAATACGAGCGATAATATCTGCATGAGGAATATCTAAATAGCGTGTTGAAGATACATCAAGACTGTCATTGACCCACATGCTATTACAGCTATTCAATACAGCGATTAATAAATATTCCACCGCGAGATAACGATAATGACAAAAAAGAACCGTTCCCCCTTCAGCAAAAGGGTATTTCGCTAACTCATCTTTAAGTCTAACCGTCGCTGCACGAGAAAAACCTAAAAATTCTTCTTCACCTTGACGTTGTAAACGTAATGCTTGAGCTAATTCGCTCTCTTCATTAAATAAACCATAGGCTTTACTTTTTGCACTATAAACACGATGTAACTCTTCGACCATCTCTTGAACAACCGGCTCAATGTCTAAGAGTGAATCACGTAGTACCACTTCTAATGTCTGCTCATCACGCTTAATAAGTTGGTGCAAGACTAACTGGTTAATATCTAGACTCATGGGCGCCCTCCTTTATCCCGATTCTTTTTGTGCGCGTATTCAAACATCCCCTACTTTTACTATCAAGGGGTATAACCGCAAAATAATTAATTTAATAGCAGAAAAATAACACGCCTTGCGGTAACATATAGCGTTTTATCCATTTAGTAGGAATTCAGATTTTATGCCACAAAAATCCCGTTATAGTGATGAACAAGTTGAGCAATTACTTGCAGAACTTGTCAGCGTTCTTGAAAAACATCATACTCCTACAGATCTTTCTTTGATGGTGTTGGGGAACATGGTGACAAACTTAATCAATACAAGTATTGCCCCTGCTCAACGAATGCTGATTGCAGACTCTTTTGTTCACGCTTTACGTGCTTCAATTGATGAAGGCAATATTCACTAATAAACACAGAAATATTTATAGACATGGTAACGAGAAATCAGTCCTATCGTGAAAAAGTATCCCAAATGATCAGTTGGGGTCACTGGTTTGCGCTGTTTAATATTATTCTAAGTCTTTTGCTTGGGAGCCGTTACCTGTTTATTGCTGATTGGCCAAGTACCTTTGCAGGTCGTCTTTACGCTATTGTCAGTTGGATGGGCCATTTTAGTTTTATCGTGTTTGCCATTTATATCCTTATTCTTTTTCCGTTGACCTTTGTGGTAGTTTCGCAACGATTACTTAGGGTGATATCCTGCGCCTTAGCTAGCGCAGGATTGACATTACTTATTTTTGATATAGCTGTTTACCAGCAATTTCAACTTCATTTGACCCAGTTGGTTTGGGATTTGGTTATCAATCCAGATGAAGGTGAAATGGCGCGAGAATGGCAACTTATTTTTATTGGTATCCCCATTATCTTTCTTATCGAAATGCTATTTGCTACATGGAGTTGGCAAAAGCTGCGCAGCTTAAACCACCAGCGATGGGGAAAACCATTAGCCTGTGTATTTATTAGTTGCTTTATTTTATCCCACTCTATGTCTATTTGGGCAGATGCTAATTTTTATCGCCCTATTACTATGCAACGTGCAAACTTACCACTGTCTTATCCAATGACTGCACGTAAATTCCTTGAACGGCATGGTTTTATTAATCAATCTGAGTATGAACAGCGCTTAATGAGCGAGGGTAATCCTGCGGCACAAAGTATCACCTACCCGCTTGCACCTCTTGATTATTCTAAAGATGAAAGCTCATATAACTTACTTATGATTGTGGTTGATGGATTAGGTAATGAAGACGTTGCCAAACTACCGAGCTTGCAACAATTTGCTGATAATAACCTCTCTTTCTCTCAGCACTATTCAGCAGGCATAAATAACGAAACGGCGCTGTTTGGATTATTTTATGGCATTTCACCGTCTTATTTAGATAGTGTGTTAAGTAGCCGCAAAAACTCAGCGCTCTTTGATGCTTTAAATTATCGTCACTATCAATTAGCACTATTTTCAACTAACGGATTTAAATCGCCATTATTTACACAAGCGGTGCTGGCTGATTACTCACTACCTACTTCACGTAGTGAGGATAACGACACAACGATTAATAGTTGGCGTTCATGGTTGTTAAAAAATAAACAAAGCACACCTTGGTTCTCTTTCTTACAAATCAACGGTGATAAGCATACATCAGCTTCTCAAGCACAGTTAAATAGTCAATTAGAGACCATTTTTACTACTTTAAAAGAAAGTAACATACTTGATAATACCGTTGTAGTCGTAACGTCAAATTATCATCAGAACAATGATAAACAAGATAGCCAATGGCTTGTTAACAAAGACACTTTTAACTTAAGTCAATCGCAGGTTCCGCTGGTAATACATTGGCCTAATGTTACACCACAAAAACTAGATAAACTAACCAGCCACCAAGATATAATGACAACGCTAATGCAACATGTATTAGGTGTTATTAGCCCTGCAGATAACTATTCTCAAGGCGAAGATCTATTTGCTAATACGCGTAATCACCCTTGGATTTTTACTGGTGATAATGAAACTCTAGTGGTCTTTTTACAAGATAATACGTTAATGATAGATAAACATGGCAGATATGCTTTATTTGATAAATCAGGCAAAGAGATCCAATCCGCCAAACCTGATTTACGCCTATTATTGCAAGTACTTGCTGAGCAAAAACGATTTATTGAGCGTTAGTATTAAAAAAAGACTATAAGTAAAAAGTTAATAACAACTGACGTCACTATAATGAATAAAAATACAGCAGTTAAGTATCTAAAGGGTTGCTTTAGCAGTAAAAAATAGTAATATACTAAGCACAATCGGCATGTAGCGCAGCCTGGTAGCGCACTGTCATGGGGTGTCAGGGGTCGTAGGTTCAAATCCTATCATGCCGACCATTTTTATTTAAGAAAACCAACCACTTACGGTTGGTTTTTTTATGTCTGGAATTTTCTTGGTGTAATACTGGTGTAAAACTGGTGTAAAACCCACATCAGATTTACCTTGTTTAAGTTCCAATTTTCGCCCTATTCTTATGCTGTAATTATTCTACAATTCATTAATATAGCTTATAGAATGAGAAACCTTGCAAACATACATTAAAAAATACAAATGGAATTATATGGAACTTTCTACATTACTTCTTTTTATCCCAGCCTGTTTTGCTTTAAACCTTGCACCAGGGCCAAACAACCTGCTTTCAATCAATAATGCAGCCTACTATGGGTTTGCTCGTTCATGTGCAGGAGGTCTCGGTAGATTACTCGCATTCGTGATTATGATTGTTCTAGCTTCATTTGGGCTAGCTGTTGTATTGCAAACATCTGAGTTCATTTTCAGTGTAATTAAATTTGCTGGGGTTGCTTATCTTTTGTGGCTCGCATATCAATTATGGAAAGCCCCAACTGATGAATTCAAATTTGATTCAAATAAGAAGAATAACTCTATTGTCAAATTAGCAAGGCAAGAGTTTTTTATTGCAGCAGGAAATCCAAAGGCAATACTTATCTTTACGGCCTTTCTTCCGCAATTCGTTAGCCCACAATTACCGGCTAGTTCCCAGTTTCTAATACTTGGTTCTTTATTCTTGTTACTCGAGTTTATTGCAATAATGCTCTACGCTTGGTTAGGCTTACACATGAAAAAGTTGCTAAAAAAACCACATGCTAAAAAAGTGTTCAATCGTATGTGCTCAAGTTTATTAGCTAGTGCAGGGATTGGGTTTTTAGTTTCACAGAAAAGCCATTAAATAACACCACACGCTGAGTAAACAGTCGCCTTTTATAAAGGTAAAGGCGACTTTTCTTTCTTTTATTTAAATGACTGATAAAAACCAATTGACGAATATTCTGATATTGTATTTATAGCTTATATTGATTCAGCATATATTTAAAAATATCAAGCATGACTGGCAATTTAATATAGCCTTCTTTATCAAGAAAATGTCCCGCATCTTCTTCAATAACAATTTGAGTTTGTAATTGACTAGCTAATTTTTTGGATGAATCAGGACTCACAATCCAATCATTGGATGATATTAATGACACCCTTTTATCCGATATTTTAATTAACTTACTATAATTCAGGTTATTATAAATATGAGAGTTCAACTCAGGTAAAGTTTTTTGTTCACTATTAAAACCAGCGACTAAAATATACCCGCCTATTGTTATATCTTCACAAGCCTGTTCAGAAAGAAAACGTAATAAAGTTATACATCCCAGACTATGCCCAACAAGAATAGTATCTTTATCAAGTATTATGTTTTCATCGGCAAGTTTTTGTTGCCACTCATTAGGGTTAGGATGATTAGGCTCAGGCATCATAGGTATACTGACATCATATCCTAATGATCCAAGCTCTTCTTTCAACCATGGAAACCAATTATCCTTGGGAGATGCAGTATAGCCATGAACAATAACAACTCTTTTGCCTTTCACTCATCCTCCTATATAGATACACATTATCAAAATAATAAGTTTAATACCTGTATACCCTAGGTATTGATAAAATTTAGTATGGTAAGTAATAAGTCACCCACGATTTAGAAATAATAAGATAATCACGGACACAACACAAGCAAGTACTGTTTTTATAACCAGTTATTTTGTATTCTTATTAAACATAGCTTCTGCACTACTCTCTTCACTGAGGACAAGGTTTTGCGATACACCTGATAAAACACCGCATGAAATAGTTTGGTCTGCAAGATAAGCGTCGGCCAAAGTCCGAGGCTCCCCCTGTTCACTATCTTTTACTTTGATATATTGTAAATAGATGGCTCAACCAAAATAAAACTATCATCCGGCTCACACTTTACAGACTTACGCATTTACAAATCTAAAAAATCGATGAAAATGTCCTAGTGTAAACAACCTTTAATTCCTACCTGAGGCTTTGATGCTGGAAAATGTAATCATCTAATAACCACTATTTCGACCTTTTAGGGCGAATAGCTGGTTTCAATGCGCTGTATTCTCATGCAAGCACCACAATGTGTTTGCTTATATTGCATATGATGATTAAACAGGTTTTCTAGTATGGATCCATCACATCAAAAATACTATTCTTTACTTATTTCTACCCAATTTACGTTTATTGGCGCTATAGCTAGTTGTATCACTCTTATTAAAGATTATTGCCAAAATCTAGATGTCCTAACATATAAGCTTACCTTTCTAAAAAAATTAAAAAGCAAATTAAATCAGTTAGATAGTAATATTATATCAATAATATTACTAGGTTTAATAATGTCCACACTCTCTTTTATAACAATTAAAGGAAATTAAAATGGATATTCCTCGTATTTTCACTATTAGCGAAAGTGAGCATCGTATTCATAACCCTTTCACACCAGAGAAATATGCCACCTTAGGTCGAGTATTACGAATGAAAGAAAACTGGCAAATTCTTGATCTCGGAAGTGGCTCTGGTGAAATGCTATGTACTTGGGCTCACGATTACAATATTACAGGTATTGGCATCGATATAAGCCCGCTGTTTACTTTACAAGCAAAATCTAGAGCAGAAGAGTTAGGCGTCAGCCATCGAGTGCATTTTATCCATCATGATGCCTCAGATTATATTAGTGATAAAAAATGTGATATAGCAGCATGCATAGGAGCAACTTGGATTGCTGGTGGTGTAATTGAAACTATCGAGCTACTAGCAAAAAGTATTAAAACAGGTGGGCTTATTCTTATCGGAGAACCATATTGGCGGCAAATTCCAACAACACAAGAGATAGCACAAGCTTGTGGTGCTTCATCCATATCAGATTTTTTAACTTTATCTGAGCTTGTTATCTCTTTCGACAATCAAGGATACGATCTAGTCGAAATGGTACTGGCAGATCAAGAGGGTTGGGATAGATATGAAGCTGCTAAATGGATGACTATGCGCCGTTGGCTTGACAAAAATAGTGCCGATGATTTTGCTCAAGAAATTCGAACAGAATTGACTATAGCCCCTAAACGTCATGTTAGTTTTACACGAGAATACTTAGGCTGGGGGGTATTTGCATTAATTGCTCGATAAAATAACACTAAAGGTATAGTCTAAACGGACTATACCTTTTAAATTATTATATTTATATAAATTTAATATCCACAGATAAATATATAAAGTCATCCAAGATGGATAACCTTATATAAGACTACCCATCTTATAAACACTTCGAAAATATATATTATTTAATATAATTATTTTTTATGATTAAAAATTCATTAGCTTTTTAAAATAATAACCTTTTTTAGTTTTAGGGAATTTTCTGCCGTAGTATATTTTTCTTTCGTGTTCACGGCCTGCGTATTGATCATTCCCATAAAATTGTCCATATAAAGCAGTTTTAGGACATATATCGTTAGAAAAAAACTTATCACTATTATCCATTATTATTTTCCTCAATTATTTTAGAGTAAATGGGTTCCTCTTAGAT
>NZ_BAABMO010000013.1:0-89616 GCF_054767435.1 Proteus sp. MB838 | reverse complement strand
TAGCGAAAGTATAATATTTAATTCTGCTAAATCTATTAGGGAGCAGATATGCAAATTAAAAGTTATTTTAAAAACACTCCATTATCGCTAAAAAGCATTAATAATGAGAGTTATAAATTTAATACAAAATTGAAATCAGCTATATTAAGTTGTTATAATACAATATCCTCTTTTATAAAACCATTTTTTCATAAAACTTCAAATAATTCAGAATTTAAAGTTCATATTTCTAATATTGAAAATATGAAAAAGAATGAAAATATACAATCAGATAATAAAGTAATAAACACGCCTCACTCAATGAAAGATGATAATGATAAATTTGGAGATTTATCTAAAGTACACAAAAAGTTTAAAGTTGATGAAATAATAAATTTAATCATTAATGATATTATCTCTGTTTTAGAAGAAAAACCTACATTAGAGAAAGGAAAAATTATACAATTTGAGGATGAGTTACATTCTCACTCTAAAAGTATTTTATCATCTACTAATGACTCGTCTTTAAATGAGATTAAAAATAAATTTTTAGCATCAATCATCGATAGCATATTAACTTCAGACGAAAAAATAAAATCTGAATTTGGGAATATTAATAATTATAAATATTTTTTATCAAATAGTATAAATGAGACGGTTAGTCGTTCACTGGCTAAAGATAAAAATCTTGTAAAAAATGGCGATAAATAAAATGATAAGCATGAATTATAAAGCTTAAATAAATTTAAAATCATTAATGAATAATGTAGCAAGTTAACTTATTTATAGCTAGTTTCTCAAGGCCTAATAATATTATTAGGCCTTGAAAGAGCATCAAATATCTAAGCGCTTAGCTTGCCATTTACGAGAGCGCCAACGCCATGCATTCGTTAAGCCTCGTAGCCACTCATCGCAAAGAAAACCTATCCAAATCCCAATTAAACCCATTTCCATTTTTATACCAAGGAAATAGCCAATAGGAATAGCAACTCCCCACATAAAACAAACGGCTGTAATGAGTGGGAATTTGGCATCTCCGGCTGCACGTAACGCATTAACCATAACAATATTAAATGTACGCCCAGGCTCCAAAAAGACCGATAAAATAAATAAAGGCAACAGTTGGTCGATAATGCGTTGATCTTCGGTGATAGAATACAAAATAGGATCACGCATAAACCAATAAATAATCACCACACCAATAGTAAATAGCACACCTGCTTTTAAGCTTTTAAAACCCCGTGTAAATGCATCATCAAATCGTTTTGCACCAACTAAATGACCGACTAATATTTCATTACCAATGCTAATCGCAATGCCAAATAACATTAAGAATAATGATAGTTGGAAATAGAGTGTTTGTGCGGCGAGAGGAACTTCTCCCATTAATCCTATAAAGGCAGAGGCGGTCATATAATGTAGAATCCACACTAGGTTTTCACCTGCAGCAGGTAAACCAATATGTAGAATTTTAGCTAACATATTTTTAGACCAAATCACTAATAGTCTTATATCGAACTTAATTCTTAATCCATAGAATAAAAGACCACATAATAAGACAACGGCAATAATACGACCGACAACCGTTGACCATGCAACACCCACTAAACCGTATTGTGGAAGCCCAAAGAAACCATATAGTACAATCATATTGCCGATAACAGTGACAATATTGGCAATTAACGTCACATACATCGCCGCTTTCGATTTACCATAAACCCGCAAACAGGCTGCTAAGATAATTGAAATTGCTTCAGGAATAAGACAAATCCCCAAAATATGGAGATAGTTATAGCCATCTTGTACTAAATGCTCTGGCGTATTCATTACATTTAGAATGTTGTAGCCAAAAAAGAGAATAATAATGGCACTACTAAAGCCCAGCAAAAAGTTAAAGGCGATAGAAATATGAATAGCTTGACTGGCTTTATCGCGCTTACCGGCGCCTAAATATTGAGCAATAACAACGCTACATCCCACGCTAATAAAGTTAAATATGGTGATAAAAAGATCAAAAACTTGGTTACCTACGCCCATTGCAGCTAAATAGGCAGTAGAGACATGACTTATCATGTAAGTGTTAATCAATAGCGTGGCAAGATGAAGAAAAATATCAATAAAAATAGGCCAGCTAAGGGAAAAAAGTGAGCGATCCGCTACATCAGATTGATGCATTGAAAACCTTCTTAAAAACGAGTGAAATAGTGTTGTAAATATAATCAGAGGAAAGTGGAGCGATTTTACATGCTTTATGAATAAGGGAATAGCTAAATTGATGAACCAGTAGCAAAAAAACTTTTTATATGGTTTATTCGTTGATTATTAAACATTATTATCATTCAATAATGATTAACAACGAGAACAGGGAAATAAATGAATACTAAAATAAAAGTCGCTATTGTGGGCTATGGCAATATTGGGCGCTTTGCACTAGATGCAGTACTTGCAGCACCTGATTTTGAGTTAGTGGGGGGTGGTTCGCCGTGATAGTCAAAATATTCCAGATGAACTGCGAAATATAACAGTAACAAATGATATTAAAAGCTTAGGTAAGGTGGATGTTGCTTTATTATGTTCACCAACGAGAGCCATTAAAGATTTGGCTAAATCGATATTGAGCTTAGGTATTAATACCGTTGATAGTTTTGATGTCCACAGTGATATCGTTGCATTAAAAACAGAACTGGATGAGGTGGCGAAAAAGCATAACCGTGTTGCAGTGATTTCAGCGGGTTGGGATCCGGGTTCAGACTCTATTATTCGTACCTTAATGTTAGCTATGGCACCTAAAGGTATTACCTACACTAATTTTGGTCCCGGTATGAGTATGGGGCATAGTGTTGCCGCTAAAGCTATTGATGGTGTAAGAGATGCGCTATCAATGACTATTCCATTGGGCACTGGTGTACATCGGCGTATGGTTTATGTTGAATTAGAAACGGGTGCTAACTTTGCACAGGTTGAGCAAGCCATTAAGGCCGACAGCTATTTCTCATCTGATGAGACGCATATTAAACAAGTTGATAGTGTTGATAGCTTAAAAGATGTTGGTCACGGAGTACAAATGACCCACAAAGGAGTGTCAGGCAAAACACACAATCAATTATTTGAATATGCTATGCATATTAATAATCCAGCATTAACATCTCAATTTATGGTTTCTGCAGCCAGAGCAAGTATGAAACAACAAGCGGGTGCCTATACTGTGATTGAAATTCCCCCCGTTGATTTTTTAGCAGGGGATTTAACTACATTAATCGCAAAACTGGTGTAATCAGTTAGGCTTCTTGCAAATAAAATATTGCCCACATGATGTGGGCAATAGGATCAACGCTTAGGCAAACTTGATGATTTGAGATTAGCGTTTAATATTTTTAAACTCTTTTGTTGTTGCAGTTAAAGCGACTTCTGTTGGTAAACGTTCCATTGAACTTGCGCCATAAAAACCATGGCAATCAGGACAGTTATCAAGGATATATTGCGCATCTTTTGGTGTTGCTATAGGGCCACCATGACAAAGTACAATTACGTCAGAACGTACGGATTTTGCTGCTTTTGCCCAATCGTTAATAAGGGCGACACAATCATCTAAAGTAACGGCTGTTTCTGCACCAATATTGCCACCAGTGGTTAAACCCATATGAGGAACAATAATATCTGCACCGGCTTGTGTCATTGCAATGGCATCTTCACGACTAAAAACATAAGGTGTTGTGAGTAAGCCTTTTTCATGTGCTTTGTGGATCATCTCTACTTCAAGAGCATAACCCATACCTGTTTCTTCTAGGTTAGCGCGGAAGTTACCATCAATTAAACCAACGGTTGGGAAGTTTTGTACGCCAGCAAAACCGATGGCTTTAACGTCATCTAAAAACTTATCAAAATTGCAGAATGGATCTGTACCATTAACCCCGGCAAGCACAGGTGTCTGTTTTACAACAGGCAATACTTCTTTTGCCATATCCATAACAATTTCATTGGCATTGCCATAGGCTAATAATCCTGCCAGAGAGCCACGACCCGCCATACGATAACGACCTGAATTATAGATAACAATCAGATCGATACCGCCTGCTTCTTCGCATTTTGCGGAAAGACCTGTTCCCGCACCGCCACCAATAATAGGCTCTTTACGTGCGATCATGTCATTAAATTTTTTGAGTAATACTTCACGTGAATAAGTCATACTTCTTTCTCCGTGGTTAACAAATAAGTTCCTGGTGTAAATCATAAACTTGCTGATTAAATTCAGCAGAATTTATGTGATATGGACTGATGACTAATTGACGAGTCTCGGTCTCTTTAAATGTTGTTATAAATGCATCAAAAAATGCTTGGTTTGCTTGAGGATCCCAGAATGGCCCCCCTTCAATATCTAAAGCAGAAAAACCGCCCTGTGGAAAAATAAACGTCAGTGGGCCTTCACACTGATTCAATTTTTCAGCGATCCAGATCCCCATTTGACGATTTTCCCTTGGTGTTGTACGCATTAAGGTGACTTGCGAATTATGGTGATAGAAATGACGATCTTTATATTTCTCAGGTACGGTAGCAGGGCGACCAAAATTCACCATATCCAACGCGCCACAAGAGACGATACAAGGTGTTTTAGTGCGGGCGATGGCACCAAAACGATCTTCATCACAAGCAAGGACACCCTCAAATAAATAATCACATACTTCGGTTGTTGTTAGATCAAGAACACTATGAAGTAAGTGGCTGTCTATCAGTTTTTCCATGGCTTTACCGCCACTCCCTGTCGCATGGAAAACTAAACAGTCATAATTATTTTCAAGTTTTTTAGTCAGTTGTTGAATACAAGGCGTAGTTACACCAAACATTGTTAATGCAACAGCCGGTTTATCAACACTATTTTCTTCTTGGTAAAAATAAACAGCACCGGCAATTTGGTTGGCCGCATTTCTCAATACCTTACGAGAGATACGGTTTAAGCCGGATACATCTGTTACGGAGTACATCATTGAAATATCGCTAGCGCCGATATATCCGGAGATATCACCGGAAGCCATAGTCGATACCATCAATTTAGGTACGCCAATGGGCAAAGATTGCATTGCTGGTGTAATCAATGCCGTTCCCCCTGAGCCGCCTAATCCTAAAATAGCGAGGACATCGTCACAGTGGGTTAAATAACGTTCAAAAGCGACGGACATTGCTGCGATAGCTTTTCCACGGTCACCGCAAAACACGGCGTTTTTTCCATCAGGATGGTAACTAGCAACTTGTGCAGCTGTGACGTCAGCTTCTCTTTCTAATGCTGTAGGTTTGGTTGTCAAATCTACGGTTTTGACAGGAAGGCCTGCTTTTTTTATTAATTCACTGACATAAAAAATTTCAGCGCTTTTAGTATCAAGCGTAGTCGCAATATAAATGAAGCCAGCATACTGTTTCATAAGCCTTCCCTTACCTTTTATGATTATTGACGTGTAGATTATAATCACAATGAGACTTGAGTTTCATTTATAATAGCATTATTTTGAGACCCATGTCTCATTATTTTTATTTTTTCTCTTTTAAATGTCGCTTAGGTACACTCAATCGCCTAAAGTAAACTTTAATCGTATTAAGAATAGTTCTTAAAATCAGTATAGTAGCCACGAAAAGTGGAGTAATAGCGAAGGAATTTTTATGAGTTTTAGTCGTAATGAAATAGATACAATGTCAGGTACTCGAAAAAGAACCTACCAATTATTGGTGGCAACGGCATTGCAACTTTTTGAACAAGGGATGTTACCTACCGTATCAGAGCTTGCAGCACATGCTGGTGTTTCAAGGGCAACGGCGTATCGCTATTTTCCTACTCAAAGTGATTTAATTAGTGCTACTGTTGATGCAAGTTTAGCACCGATCATTGCATGGCAGCCCACTCCAGAAGATAATACACAACAGCGTATTACTGCGTTGCTCAATCTTGCTTATCCACAAATGTTTAAACATGAAGGGGCGTTGCGTGGCGCATTGCAGGTTTCATTACAGCAGTGGGCTAAAGAGCGGCAATCAAGCGAATATACAGAAAAACGATTTATTCGTGGTCATCGTAAAGAGATCTTACTTAAAGTCATCGAACCATTAAAAGCGCATTATCCGCAAGAAATGTGGGATAAAGTGATAAAAGCTTTCTCACTTATTTATGGTTCTGAAGTTTTTTTAGTAATGAAAGATATCTGGAAAATGGATGATCAGCAGGTCATTGATATGACCCAATGGATGGCTAAAGCTATTTTAAATCAGGCAAAGTCAGATTTTCCGATAGATAACGATTAATTATTTGAATAAATCGGTTAAAATTGTATAAATCATTTACGTTTTAGCTATTGTAGGATCGTTATGTCACACAAAACTGCAGACCAAGAGTGGCTGGTAGAACAACTAAAATATATTGCACAGGGCATTGGTAAAACATTATCGCCTTTTTGTGAAGTTGTACTTCATGATCTGACCGATAGTGAAAATACCATTATGGTTATTGAAAATAATCTATCAGGTCGAAAAGTGGGGGATAGAGCAACTGAGCTAGGTATGGCAAGGATTGAATCGTCTGATTTTCCACAAATTGTTGCAAACTATCCTAATCAGTTTCCTGATGGTAGAACAGCTAAAAGTACATCGATTGGTATTAAAGATAAACAAGGCAATTATGTTGCTGCTTTATGTTTAAATATTGATATATCGATGATTAAAGGTTTACAAATGGTATTAAATCAATTTTCGACTCTTGAAGAGGGAAATCATATCATTGAAACTTTTAGCTCAGTAACAGAAGATTCGTTGAAAAAACGTATTGATGAATTTTCTGCGACTTATTCAGTGACACCAAGAGCATTGAAACCGCATCAACGACGCGAATTGCTATTGTGTTTACAGGATGAAGGTTACCTTTCACTTCGCAAAGCGATGGAAATTACTGCGCAATATCTCGGTGTTTCAAGAGCAACAGTGTATAACGATTTAAAAGAATGATTAAACGATAAGTTATTTTTTAAATTCCAGCGGAATACAAATCATTAAACTAAAAAAAGATATCATTTTTGATATCTTTTTTTGTTTCTATTTTAAATTTAATGTGATTTTTATTGTAAATGATTAATTAATTACTACTGTGTTATTTTTGTAAGTATAAATTGATAAAAAGAATAAAATAAACAGTTAATTTATTAATGTAAGGGCAATAAAATGGATAAAGTTAATGGTATTGATGTATTTGATAAGGGAATAGTCTTATCTACTAAGAAAGATTATTTAGAATCATGTTATGTAACTATTGCAAAGAAAATAAAGGATATTTCTAATACAACGGCTAAGCCCAGTTTTATAAAAAAAATTATTCATATGATGGAACGATTTACAATGTTTTTTGCAATTAGCCAAACCGGTAGAATGGGAATAAGTAATAGAGATGGGAATTTAAATAGATATAATGAAACACTTACTGATTTAAATAGGAAGGTGAAAGATTTAAAGTGTAAGGTGGATGATTTTAATAATAAACTAACAAAAAAAGATACAGTAGATAGGGAAAAAGATGAGATAGTTACAATTACAGCTGAATATCATAACCTAAACCATTTTCTCTCTTTAATAGAGAATGAAAATTCAAGTTTTAAAGATAGATATAGTTTTTTCAATTATTTAAATGAGTTGCAACGAGCGGAGGCCTTTTGCCGAAATTCATCAAATACAGATTATAATCATCTGGCGGATGAATTTAAAAATATTATTAAGGAAAGAGTTGAAAGAATAAAAAAAGAAGATGTTATAAAAATATTTAATGAAGTGTTGGTAAGGTATGATAATGAAACTCGATTTAAAAATAGCAATGAAAGAATACTAGCTAATTTTTCAAGTAATAAGGAGAAAGAAAAATTTCTGTCTAAAATAAATTTTCTAGTCTGTGTTTCAAAATATAATCTTCCTCTTATGGTAGAGGTAGAGAAGCTTAAAGAAGAATTTCCAGTACAGTTACGGGAAATAATGAATAAAATTCTTTATGAAGAAAGTATAATGGATGAAATTCTTAATAAAGCGAATATTGATTGCGTATATAAGTATTCACTTAAAAAAGTGCAAAATATTTGGATTGAAGAATATATAAATAAGTTTTATGGTGGTAAAGAAATAATAATAGATAAAAGAACAGATGATAATGTCGCTTATTTTGTGGGGGGGGTTGAGTGGGATGATGATGATCTTGATGGAGTTAATAGTACTAATAATGTCAAGTTAGATTCTGAACGTAATCTTTCTGAAGTAAGTGAAATTATTCAGGGAAAATTAAATAAATATGTTAAAGGCGATGAAATATCTGATTTAACTTCTATTCTGGAACAAATAGAAATAGATAAAATAGGAGGAAAAGAAACATATACTTTAATTTCTATTCTGAAAGAGATAGAACGAGGTAAATTAGAAGATAACGAAATATATACTTTAATTTCTACTATGAAAGGGATAGAACTAGATAAATTAGAATGGGACGGAATATATACTTTAATTTCTATTCTGAAAGGGATGAAACTAGATAAATTAGAATGGAAAGAAATATATAATTTAATTTCTATTCTGAAAGGGATGGAGCTAGGTAAATTAGAATCGAAAGAAATATATAATTTAATTTCTATTCTGAAAAAGATAGAACTAGGTCAATTAGGATTGAAAGAAATATATACTTTAATTCCTATTCTGAAAGGGTTAGAACTAGGTAAATTAGAATCGAACGAAATATATACTTTAATTCCTCTTCTGAAAGAGATAGAACAAGGTAAATTAATAGGGAAAGGAATATATAATTTAACTTATATTCAGGAAGAAACAGAACTAGATGAAGATAATATAAATAAGGGTAATTTAAAAGAAGATGATATAAAATATGCTGATATTGTTGAATTAATTGAAGATCAAGTATTTACACAATTAAATGTAGATGGATTTAACATAATAGATAGCGACTTTGCGTTCTCATCTGAATAAGGAAAATAAATATTTTATAGTGTAAAATATTTATAATACTTTGTTTAAATAATATTTTTTGTCACTAATCGGATAATTTTCTAAGGTGCCAAAAATTTCAAATCCCTGCTTTTGATAAAAAGGCAGGGCTTGAAAGCTAAAAGTATCCACCTCAGCATATTTGGCACCTTTCTTTTTAGCTGTATTTTCCATTGCTTGCAGTAATTCTGTACCAATATTGTTACCACGATAGGCCTTATCAACCCATAGATAACGAATACGTAGCCAATTACCTAATATATCACCAGTGATCCCACCTATTTTTTTACCATTTTCCTCTTTAAAAACGGCTAAGGGCGTATATTGCTCCATCTGAATATACTGAAGGTTATGTGTTAATAAGCCTTCATAAATTTCGTTGATTTCATTCGTCGTCGGGGTGGTAGTAATTTTTAATGACATAATTAGCTCTTAATATTAATAAAAATAATATTTAAATTATCATTATTTGTTTATTAAATATTTATACCAGTGATAGGATTGATACCATAATTAAAAAAACTGGATAACACAACATGTCATTTTTAAAAAAACTACCGGGAATTCTGTTTTGTGCACTAATTGGTGGGTTATTAACATTATCTGGTCTACCGATGGCGTTGATGTTTGGGCCAATCGTCGTGGTTATTATTGCTTATCGTTTTAAATGGCAGCTCTCTGTTCCTAAGCATACACTGACTTTTATCCAACTGACCTTAGGCACCTCTGTTGGATTGATGTTTAACCAAGTACATTTAGGGAGTGCGGATAATTTAGTGCTTCTTTTGATTATCCTCGTTATTTGTTTAGCCATTCAATTTGTTGTCAGTTTCTTATGGTTTCATCGTCATATTGGTTGGACAAAAGAAGAGGCTATGTTAGGCGCTGTACCTGGCGCGATGGCGGCTATTCTTGCTTTAACAGATCATACCAAAACACCACCACAAAAAATTGTTATTTCTCATACTATTCGTTTAATCGTATTGATTATTATGGCTGGATTTATTGTTGGCTCAGATAAAGCAACCCTTACGGAGTTTACATTACCTGAAATGACACTGTTGTCATCGATGTGGTTATTATTAATTGTCGCGTTAGGGCTAGTATCTGGGCTTTTATTACAGAAAATTCATTTTCCAGCACCGTTTATGTTGACATCATTAGGCAGTGCAATATTGGTACAATCTTTTGTCAGTGAGCCGATTGCTTTTCCAATGCTATTAAATGAACTCAGCATGGTGTTAATTGGGATGAATATTGGCGCACATTTTGTGGTTTTTCCTTTTGCTTCGTTAATTAAAAATGCTTTTTCCTCTGTGCAAGTGGTCATTATCAACGTTATTTTAACGGTGATCGTTGCATTGAGCGCGGCTTATTTAACAGGGGCACCTTGGACAACGCTGGTATTAGCTTGGGCACCGGGAAGTATGGAAGCAATGACATTTGCCGCGATCACTATGAATGTCGATGCGGCTTTTGTGATGTCGAATCATATATTGCGCATGTTGATCATTCAAAGTATTCCTTCTATTGCCTTGTTTTACAGTGAACGAAAGCAGAAAAGAAAACGTGAGTAAAATAGCAATAACAATAAGATATCGACAGATATAATAAATTGAAAAGCCACTGTATCAGTTTGATAGAGTGGCTTTTTTATACAATTAATAGTTTAGTAAGCTAAGTGATTTTTGGGCTAGTAGTTGACATTTTTTGTTATGAGCAATTTGTATATTTTTTAAATCCTGATAACTATCTTCATTAAGCTTGCTCATTGGGAGCATTGAATAATTAGAGACATCCCACTGCTGAGATTGTGAAAAAATAATCAGCGCTCGTTCTATTTTTTGTTTTGAGATCTGCTCATAACCACAATCATTATTTAAAAACAGGTATACCGCGGTTAAATCAGCTAAGTCTTCTGCTTGAGTATAAGTGAGTGCTTTTGCACTAGAAGAAAAAAGCGTGGCAAAAGAAAGAATAATAGTGCAGAACAAAGCGAACATTTTTTTCATTAGTGGTGACATTCCTATATGTGATGATTTCACAAGATTTGTTATTTGACTTAATTAAGTTAAAAGTTTTGCAAAGACCCGTTGCTTTGTGTGGTTTCTATTTGACCTTCCAGTAAGGGGAGACTTTAGCATTGCTCAATAGTTTATCGATAAATTTATTTACCTAATTATGACAAATATAGAGTAATTGATTTTATTCAAAGGAATACATTATGCAACGTCGTGAATTTTTAAAATTAGGGGCAACATTAAGCGCCGTCACACTATTACCAAGTTGGAGCCGTCTCGCATTCGCCCAAACTAACACGCCTTCACTCGCTATTCCACCTCAAATTAGCCCAGACAAACAACAAAAGATTGTTCTTAATATCCAACAAGGTGTTTCCCAGTTTACTGCTACAGCAAGTACAACTACTTGGGGGTATAACGGTAGCTTATTAGGCCCAGCATTAAAATTAAAACGTGGTGAACCTGTTACTATTGAGATCAATAACACGCTGCCAGAGACTACGACGGTGCATTGGCATGGTCTTGAGATAAGTGGTGAACAAGATGGAGGTCCTCAAGCAACTATCGCACCGGGTAAATCACGAACAGTAACTTTTACGCCAGATCAAGCGGAGTCGACATGTTGGTTTCATCCCCATACTCATGGGATCACCGGAAAACAGGTGGCAATGGGGTTAGGGGGATTAGTGATCATCGAGGATGACGAAACGGCCAAGCGAAAGTTACCTCACCGCTGGGGAGTGGATGATTTACCGGTTATTTTACAAGACAAACGCTTAGACAGTAACGGTCAAATTGACTATCAACTTGATGTGATGAGTGCTGCAGTAGGTTGGTTTGGCGACATGATGCTCACTAATGGTGCGATTCAACCGCAACACATTGTACCAAAAGGTTGGATTAGATTACGTTTCCTCAATGGTTGTAATGCACGTAGTCTTAATTTAGCCACCAGTGATGGCCGACCAATGTATGTAATTGCTAGCGATGGTGGGTTATTAGCGGAACCAGTCAAAGTGACAGAACTCCCTATTTTAATGGGGGAGCGTTTTGAAGTACTGGTTGATACTTCAGATGGACGTGATTTCGATATTGTCACTTTACCTGTCCGACAAATGGGGATGGTATTAGCGCCATTTGATAATGTATTACCTGTATTACGTCTACTGCCTTCAGCAGAAAAAGCGGTGGGTATTTTACCTGATCAATTAGCCTTAATTCCTGCATTACCATCACTAAGTCATATTGCGACACGTTCATTACATTTACGTATGGATATGCGTTTAGATATGCAAGGTATGATGGCGCTAACGGAGCGTTACGGTGATAAAGCGTTAGCGGGAATTCACCACGGTATGAGTCATATGCGTCAGGGCAATGGAAATGGCATGATGGGGGGCGGCATGAATTGCGGCCATGGCTCTGCGGATGTCGATATTTATAATGCAAATAGCATCAATGGGATCTCATTCTCAATGACCGAACCTGCATTTGATGTTAAACAAGGGGTTTATGAACGCTGGCTGGTTTCTGGTCGTGGCGACATGATGTTACATCCATTCCATGTTCACGGAACACAGTTTCGTATTTTATCGGAAAATGGGCGTAAACCTGAAAAACATCGCCAAGGTTGGAAAGATATTGTCAGAGTGGAAGGGCAAATTAGCGAGATCCTTGTAAAATTTGACCATTTAGCGACAAAGGAACACCCATTTATGGCTCACTGTCACTTATTAGAACATGAAGATACAGGAATGATGGCGGGCTTTACGGTGAGTCGATAATTTTTACTGTAATAAGTAACAAAATTAGCGATAAAAGTTTGCAAAGGGAGTAAAGCTAATATTTTATTCCCTTATTTTCCTTCATTGACAACGTCGCATGATGATAGAAATTCTGGTACAATCGGTTGCTTTCCCCGTTAACCCAATCGAAATAAATCATGAAACATATTGTTGATGTCATGATCTCTGAAGAAGAGATCAAACAGCGTATTGCTGAATTAGGTCGTGAAATCACAGAACATTATCGTTCTCGTCAAGAAAAACACGATTTGGTCTTAATTGGCTTATTAAAAGGCTCTTTTATTTTTATGGCGGATTTATGTCGTGAAATTGAAGTGCCACATGAAGTCGATTTTATGACAGTATCAAGTTACGGTAATGGAATGACGTCAACAAGAGACGTTAAAATCATTAAAGATCTTGATGAAGACATTCGTGGTAAAGATGTTCTGATTGTTGAAGATATTATTGACTCAGGTAATACTTTAAACCGTGTTAAAGAGATTTTAAGTTTACGTGAGCCTGCCTCTATTGCTATCTGTACGCTACTTGATAAGCCATCACGTCGTGAAGTGGATGTGCCAGTAGAGTGGATTGGCTACTCTATTGAAGATAAGTTTGTTATAGGTTACGGCATTGATTATGCACAACGTTATCGTCACCTACCTTATATTGGTCACGTAACGCTACTAGATGAATAATCTTGTTGATTTATATCGTATATTAAACCCGCTTTGGCGGGTTTAATATTAGAAAATCAACGTGGATGGCTTAATTTTGCAATAGCTTGGCGATAAGAGAGTTCTAGTTTTTCACGACTGTCTGAGGTGATATCTAAATCGTGTAATTCACCATTGTTTAAACCGTAAACCCAACCGTGGATCATCACTTTTTGTCCACGTTTCCATGCGGCTTGCATAATAGTTGAGTGACCAAGGTTATAAACTTGTTCTATCACGTTAAGTTCACAGAGTAAATTTAATCTATCTTGTGGTGCGAGTTCACCTAACATGGAGCTATGTTTATACCAGATATCACGGATATGCAGTAACCAGTTATTAATTAAGCCCAGTTCAGTCCCTTCAATAGCAGCTTCAATACCACCACAGCCATAATGACCACAAACAATAATATGCTCAACTTGTAGGACATCAACGGCATATTGAATAACAGAAAGACAGTTTAAGTCGGTGTGGATCACAAGGTTTGCCACATTGCGGTGTACAAATAAATCACCAGGGGCGGCATTAATTAATTTTTCAGCGGGGACGCGGCTGTCTGAACAACCAATCCATAAGAAATGAGGTTTTTGGCCTTTACTCAGCTCTTTAAAAAATTGCGGGTTTTCTTCTGTAACAGAACTTGACCATTGTTTATTGTTGGCTAACAGTTCTTCAATTTTTCTCATCATGATGTGACTGCCTGTAAATTCAGTTTCCCACCATTTGCGCTGACAGTAGGCCAACACGAAATAGCTTTAGTGTTATTGTTGGATGTTTAAGCTCAATAAAGAAAGGGTATTTTTATACCATTACTTTTAAATGAATCAGAAGGCTTTTTTTGAGCCAAGTGACAGTTAATTGCTTGTCTATTTTTGCTTTCAAATAAGATAGAACTTTTTACAGTATTTGTTTAATGAATTTATCAACACATTATTTGATGTAAATCAAATGTATAAAAAGATAACTGATTGTTAACTCGATTATTCTTATTTTGAATAATCGAGGGTAATTATTTTTTCATAAAAAATATTAATGTTTATTTGGGCTGGCGAATGATGAGGATAAAACCTGTTAACGGTATCTGTCCGTTTTTTATTGATAAATTATTGGAGGTAATAAAGCGCATGATAATATCTATCAGTCAGATTGAGTAATAAGGCCAATAAATTTATTGCTATCAAACAGGCTAAATAATAACATTTAGTTATTATTGGCTTTTTATTGAGATTAATACTGGAAAATAGCTACAATTAATCGTCATTTTTATTGATCAGTAATTGCAGTGTTCGCTCTGTTGACTATTAAAATAGTTAAATAAAATTTATTTATCTGTTTGAGGCATTATCTGTAAAACGGTTTATTTACGTCTTATTTTTCTCTAGAATATCTTATTCCATTTTGATCCTATTGAACTAAGCCCATTTTCTATACCTATCCTGATTTGCACTCAGGGGAGTAAGGCTTAGTTGAATAGCTATTTCTGATTTCAGCTCAGTCAATGCTGAATAATGCAGTTGATAAAAGGTAATTTCCACTTATGACTTATGCATTGGAGTTAACCGAGTTAACGAAAACTTACCATAATGGTGTCAAAGCGCTTAAAGGAATTAATTTAACCGTAGAAGCGGGGGATTTTTATGCGCTATTAGGCCCTAATGGTGCAGGAAAATCGACCACCATAGGGATTATCAGCTCTTTGGTGAATAAGAGCAGTGGTAAAGTCAAAGTATTTGGCTATGACACTGATACCGATATGGTTAATGCTAAAAGACAACTCGGATTAGTGCCACAAGAATTCAATTTCAACCCTTTTGAAACCGTATTACAAATTGTCCTTAATCAGGCTGGCTACTATGGTGTACCACGTAAAGTGGCATTAGAGCGTGCAAAAACGTATTTAACCCAATTAGATTTATGGGAGAAAAAAGATGATAGAGCACGTTTTTTATCTGGGGGAATGAAACGGCGTTTAATGATTGCGCGTGCATTAATGCATGAGCCTAAATTGCTGATCCTCGATGAGCCAACGGCGGGAGTAGATATTGAATTACGTCGTTCAATGTGGACGTTTTTACAACATTTAAATGCACAGGGCACCACTATTATATTAACCACACATTATCTTGAAGAAGCAGAAATGCTGTGTCGGAATATTGGTATTATTCAGCGTGGTGAACTGGTTGAAAACACCAGTATGAAAGGTTTATTAAGTAAATTAGAGTCTGAAACCTTTATTTTGGACTTAGCAGCAAAAAGTCCGTTACCTGAATTACAAAATTACCAGTATCGTTTAGTCGATACATCAACACTAGAAGTTGATGTGAAAAGAGAGCAAGGATTGAATGGGGTTTTTGCTCAGCTCAATGCACAAGGTATTCAAGTTTTGAGTATGCGTAATAAAGCTAACCGCCTTGAAGAGTTATTTGTGCATTTAGTTAATGAAGATCATACAGAAACAGAAAAAGGAGAGAGGGAATGATTCAGTTGTATTGGGTAGCCCTCAAGACGATTTGGATTAAAGAAGTGACCCGTTTTGGCCGTATCTGGGTACAAACTTTAATTCCTCCTGTTATCACGATGTCGCTCTATTTTGTTATTTTCGGTAACTTAATTGGTAAGCGTATTGGTGATATGGGCGGTGTTGATTATATGCAGTTTATTGTTCCCGGCTTGATTATGATGGCGGTGATCACAAACTCATATGCTAATGTCTCCTCTTCATTTTTTGGCGCTAAATTCCAACGTAGTATTGAAGAATTATTAGTATCGCCAGTACCGACCCATGTTGTTATTGCCGGATTTGTGGGTGGTGGTGTCGCCCGTGGTATTTGTGTTGGGATATTGGTCACTCTGGTTTCACTATTTTTTGTACCACTAGAGATACACTCTTGGACAATGGTTGTGGTGACATTATTAATGACCTCGATTGTTTTTTCTCTCGCAGGATTGTTGAATGCCATTTTTGCGAAAACCTTTGATGATATTAGTATTATTCCCACCTTTGTTTTAACGCCATTAACTTATTTAGGAGGTGTGTTTTATTCACTCTCCTTATTACCTGCATTTTGGCAAGGTGTTTCTAAATTAAACCCGATTGTTTATATGATAAGCGGTTTCCGTTATGGTTTTTTAGGGATCACTGATGTGTCATTAACGGTGACAATCACGGTACTATGCCTGTTTATTGCCGTGTTTTATATCGTAGCCTGGTACTTAATTGAAAAAGGTCGCGGTTTAAGAAGCTAATCTACAAATTAGTGTTTAAGGTAATAAAAATTAAAATCGGTGTCTGAAACAACAGATGCCGATTTTTTTTAGCTAAATTTCATTCAGTTATGTTAAATTTTATTTAAATTTGTCTTTTGCTATTAACAAGTCTAATTTCTTTGTTTAGTATACTAAACAAATAACTTTGGGATGGTAAAGGATAGAAGCATGGCAGTGGCAAGCGAAACAGCAAAAGAACCAACGGTACTTTCTCGTCGTAAATTGTTATGTATTGCCGGAATGGGGTGGACTTTCGATGCAATGGATGTGGGGCTTCTCGCCTTTTTATTAACGGCGTTAAAAGAAGATTGGGGATTAACAGCAGCGCAATTAGGTTGGATTGGCAGTATTAATTCTATCGGTATGGCCGTAGGCGCTTTTGTCTTTGGCATTATGGCCGATAGAAAAGGTCGTAAACCGGTATTTATCTTAACGTTGCTGCTATTTAGCCTTGGTTGCGGTTTAACTGCATTAGCAAGCTCCTTAATGGTGGTATTAATTTTACGCTTTTTTATTGGTATGGGCTTAGGCGGAGAATTACCCGTTGCTTCTACATTGGTGAGTGAAAGTGTTAAAGCTCATGAGCGTGGTCGTATTGTTGTTTTATTAGAGAGTTTTTGGGCGGTAGGGTGGTTAATTGCCGCGTTAATAGCGTATTTTATTATTCCTGATTATGGCTGGCGTATGGCTATGTTATTGAGCGCACTACCCGCAGTTTATGCACTCTATTTGCGTTCAAAGTTACCAGAACCCAGTTCCACGCAGTTATTATTACAAAATCGTTTATCTCTTCGCCAATCAATGGCATTGATTTGGTCACCTCAATATCGCCGTTCAACACTGATGTTGTGGGTATTATGGTTTTGTGTGGTGTTCTCTTATTATGGCATTTTTTTATGGCTACCGAGTGTCGCAATGTTAAAAGGCTTTAGTTTAATTAAAAGCTTTCAATATGTGTTGATCATGACACTCGCTCAGTTACCGGGCTATTTTACCGCAGCATGGTTTATTGAACGTTATGGTCGTAAATTTGTGTTAATCACCTATTTAGCAGGCACCGCGATTAGCGCTTACTATTTTAGCGTAGCCGATTCCACAACCACACTATTAGTGTTCGGTATGTTGTTATCATTTTTTAATTTAGGTGCGTGGGGGGCATTATATGCCTATACCCCAGAACAATATCCTGATGGTATACGAGCTACAGGCGCTGGAACGGCGACGGCAATAGGCCGTATTGGCGGAGTATTAGGGCCACTGATGGTAGGCTATTTAGTGCAATATCAATTTGACATAAGCACTATTTTTCTTATTTTTAGCCTTTCCATTGTGATAGCGGTACTAGCGGTTATGTTATTAGGTAAAGAAACCAAAAATAGACCACTTAATTCCATTTAATCACTTTTTTTATGACTAAAAATACAGAACGTCTCCTTTCTTGTTATATGATAGTTAATAAGTATTTTATAGGAAAAGAGGAATAATTATGTCTCATTATGAGGAAGTGATTAAGCAGGTTGATGAGGCCATTGCCAGTGCTAGCATACAAACGATGAACGAATTGCTGGTGGAATTAGGTAAAGATAACACAATAGCTTTTGCTCAGCGTTATGAACAGCAAGAGCGTCTACGCACGGCTATTTTTCATCATGGTGAAAAACAGCGTTAAGCAATCCTATGATGATAGAATAATCAAAAAGCGTTTATTTCATGTATTTATTCCATAATAATGGATAAACGCTTTTGTTTTAATCTGTTGGTTTAAAAAGTCTTTTTCCCTTCGAGTACTGCTATTCTATTTTCAATCGAAGGATGGGTTGAAAAAAGAGAGTCTCCCTTATTAAAAATAAAGGCTGCTTTGCGATATGCTCGTCCTGTAGAGCCATCTTCAAAATTTTCAGTTTCGTGTTGTGCTGCAATTTTCTTTAGTGCATTGATCATTGATTGATTATCTTGGGTAAGATCAACCGCTGCCGCATCTGCCATATATTCACGTGTCCGCGATAAATAGAAATAGAGCACTTGAGTAATAATGGGTAAAACAACGTTGAGTACAATTAAAATCAATCGTGCTTTACTGGCGGCATCATTACTTTTACCACCACGGTTACCAGAGGCTATATATAAGCGGCTACCAAAGATATTTGTTATCGTTAAAATAACATTTGCTAAAATACCCACATACAGCGTTAAACGGGTATCACCATGAATAATATGACCTGTTTCATGGGCTAATACGGCTTGTATTTCTTGGCGATTAAGTTGATTTAACAACCCACGAGTGACACCAATAAAGGCATTTTTTTCAGACCAGCCGGCAGCAAAGGCATTGGCTTCTGGTGTATCTAAAATATAAAGCTTAGGGATATAGCCCAAAGTCGCACTTAAACTAAGCTCTTCCACGATATTTAATAATTGTCGCTCTTGGGCATTTAATGGCTCTTCAGGATTAATTAGTCGCGCTTTCATGCCCGTCAACATGATTTTATGCCCTTTAAAGTGAACAATAATCAGCAACACAATTGAAATGGCAACAATAATCAATGAAGCAATAGGCAGTGATTGGAATGTCAGAAATGCCAGCATATTATCAATTAAACTTAAATGAGGATTGGCACCTATCGCGCTATCAACTAATAAGCCGATCATTAGCATTAATAGTAAATAGGTGACTATCACAAACCGAGTGCGAATGGCATTTTTTCGCAGTACATTTCTGAAATCCATTTATTATTCTCCAATAATATCTACCGTATTATTTTATGTATAAGCTATGGTGCGTGGTGTTAATCAAAGTTAATACGGCGCGCTTCTTCTGATTTAATCGCTGTTTCATCAAGACGCCAGTATTCTTTATTAATCACGAGACTTGGAAAAATCTTCACAATAAATACCGCAGGGATAGAGGCGATAAACGCACGATATTGCTCTAAGGTACGGTTATAGCCACGTTTAGCAAAAGAGAGTTTATTTTCCGTTGAGACAATCTCTTCTTGTAAATTAGCCATGATAGTATCTGATTTGAGTTCAGGATAGTTTTCAACAGCGACATTAATCGCACCACTTGAAACAATTTTTGATAGCTCATCTTCTGCCGCTTTTGCTTCTTGGTTATTGCTACTTTGTGTTTTAGCTCTTAATTCGGTGATTTTAGTAAAAACATCGGCTTCATGACTAAGATATTTTTTTACTGTAGCTAATAAGCTATCAAACACTTTACCACGACGGTCGAGTTGTACCGATATTTCTGTTTCACTTGAGATAACCGCTTCACGCATAGAGATAATACGGTTGTAATAATAAAAAATAAGACCCAATAACGCGATGGTGATAATTAATCCAGTCATGTGAAGCGCTCTCTTTTCTAATAATAAACAGGGAATTTAGCTAACTCATTGATGTTAATTTTGCCTATTATTATTCAAGATAGCTAGATGATTATTTCATCAAAGAGAAAAAGAATATTGATATGTCACTTAATATCTTAAAAAGAATGTTGTTTGAAGTATAAAAAAGCCCCAAATAAATTTGGGGCAAAATAAATAGGACTCATGTTAGGGAAAATAAAAATTAAAACCAAGGTGATTGGGACATCACATTGCCATAAAATAGCATTCTGCCGGCGATTTCACCGCTAAAAAGGATAAAAATAGTAATAATTGATATTAAAGCCTTTGTAAACAAAGAGCTACGAGATAGTGTGATAATAACACATCCTATTATTAAACTGGCGATGACTTGCCACCATAACAATAAGCTCGCTACGTTAGCACCTGAAATTTGAACTCGTATTACTAATCCCATCAATACTAACAGTAAGCCGATAAAAGCACCGAAATGCAATGTATGAATGGTTTTTTTACCTTGCAACTGTAACCAAGGAATAACAGAGCCAAAACCCAATAATAGGGCCGTACCAATAAAACTTATTTGTGTTGCGGGGGTATGCCATAACGCATGTGTTTGCATTTGATAATAAATTTGTGCTGTTATTAAAATAACGGGTAAGCCAATAAGGCCACAGAACAGACCTAGTAGGCTATTACGGCGTATTTTATTTGGTTGTAGCCAACTTGCTAATGCCCAGAGGGAAATTAAACCGTTTAACATAACAAAGGCAATAGCTTCACGACTTAACCATGAGTGAGCAACACCAAGTACTGAGCGATAAGCGCCGAGAGGATCGCCTAGGTGTCCCATTGACATAGAAGAACCAATTACTTCAATTAACCAAATAAGGGCAATCGTTGTACGTAACGCTTTGGGGCTTAACATGGCGGAGTTTTGTGTTTGCCATTGATAAAGAGATAAGGCAAGTACGGCACCGATCCCCCATTGACTCATTACGGTGAATAGAACCAAAGGCATTTGATAATCATGCATGGTTAATCCTCCATACCAATAATGACAATATTAGGATGACTGATGGTATGATCAGGAACCCCATAACGTTTTTCTAATAATGCCCAATTTGTGATATGTTTTTGGCGCAAATCTTCAATTTCGCCAAACTCAATGGCACCAGTTGGACAAGATTCAACACAGCGAGGTTTTAAGCCTTCGTCTATTCTATCGGCACACATATTACATTTACTGGTCTTCCCTTCTACAGGATCGTAAACCGGCGCATTATAAGGGCATGCCATAATGCACATTTGGCAACCAATACATTTGTCATGATCCTGTATCACAATCCCATCAGCTCGCTTAGTATAAGTATCGGCAGGGCATACTTTTAAGCATTGTGGATCGTCACAATGATTACAGGACATAGTGATAAAAGCTTGCGCATTGGGTAGATCTTCATTGAATTCGCGTACTCTACGCCACAAGACTCCTGGAGGGGTAACATTTTCTGATTTACAAGCCATCGAACAAGTGCGACAGCCATAACAATCTTTACTATTAATCAGAAAACCATACTGTTTTTTAGCCATGATTATGCCTCCCGTCTTACATTAACTAGGGTACTGTTACAACAATGACCATTACCTAAAGGTTCAACATGGTCATTGGTTACATGGCTACTACTCCCCCCTTGTTGTTCCCACCAACCATTATCAAGAGAAACAACACCTTGTTTTATGTGAGTGGTGACAACGGCTATTGCTCTATGTTCACCTCTATCATTAAAAGCAAACACCCAATCACCATTGTTTATTCCACGAGATAACGCATCATTAGGATGTATTAAAATATTGGGTTGATTACGCTGTACTTCTAAAATCCATTCATTCATCCCATGGCTTGAATGAACACTACGTGCTAGCTTACGTTGCACAGCCATTAACGGATATTTTTTCGCTAATTCAGGGGAGCCTGTTGTCGATTCCTTTACTGGATAATAAGTGACTATAGGGGAGTAGTTTTTATCTTGCCATTCTTCAATAAAGAAATGTGCTTTTTGGGTTGATGTACGAAATATTCCGTCTTTAAATGGGATCCAATCGCCTTCTACAGGTCGTACAGGCCCTTTTTCTAGCATTTCTCGCGTAATCCCCGATCCCGCGAGGCAAGTATCAATATAGTGCTCAATAGGTTGATTAAATACGTCACCGAAACCAAAGCGTTCAGCAAGGCGGGCAAAAATCCAATAATCAGGCTTTGCTTCTCCTGGTGGTTCAACGGCTTTTTCCATTAATTGAACATATTGGCTACGCACACCAGCCATTAAACTTGTATCTTCAAAAATGGTTGTCACTGGAAGTACTAAGTCGGCATAAAGCGCTGTTGATGACATTAAATTATCAGCTACGACAACAAAAGGAACTTTTTTTAGCGCCTTACGTACCATATTGGTATTGGGTAATTGTGTCATCACCCCCATTGTCATGATCCACCAGAAATTAATCGGGTGGGGTCTTTCGTTGACTATCCATTCACCCACTTTTGCAACAGGAATGGGATTAATGGGTTTAACATTTGGTGCTGGGGGAATAATAGGATTAAATTTTGCCATCTGACGCACGCCACCGGCATCACAAATACCCGCGCCTTTTTTACCAATATTGCCGGTTAATAGAGCAAGATAAAACTGGCTTGCCGCAACATAGGCACCAAATTCAGTGCGTTGTGCGCCAGACATATTTTGTGCAATCATTGCAGGCTTTATTGTCGCGTAGTCTCGAGCTAAACGAATAATAGTCTCTTGTGGAATATCTGTTTCTTTACTGGTTTTTTCGATAGTCCAGGGTTTAGCTTGTAAATAGATTTGTTCAAAAACGGTGGTGTAATTTATTTTATTTGGCAGTTCATCATGAGTTAACGCCGGTACAATATTGGGGGTATCATGGCGAACAATTTGCTGAGTTAGGGTATCAAAGACTAAATAGCTATCTTTATCACTAGCTGAATCACGTAGTAGTTTTTGTTGTTCATCGACTAAATACACCGCTCCGGTATGGGCACGCAAAAAAGGTTTATCTGTAAGATTTTCTTCAATGATTAATTTGATCATTCCTAATGCAAGGGCGGTATCGGTACCCGGAATAATGGGGATCCACTCATCAGCTTTGGCTGCGGTTTCATTAAAACGCGGATCAATGACTACCATTCTGGCGCCATTACGGCGAGCCTGATTATAATTTTTAAAGTAGGCGTGCATAGTTACTGCTGGGTTATTGCCCCAACATAGAATATAACGGCTATCTTTTACCGTATCACGCGTATCTGCATAGCGTAGGCCAACCATAGGGATCATAGCTGCAGTAACCGCAGAGCAACATAAAGAGCCGGCTTGTTTTGTAGAACCGCCTAAATAGTCGAAAAAGGCTTTACCCATATCGTTTTTGATGGAATCCATATTTCCAGCGTGAGTAGAAATAAAAAGCCCTTCGTTGCCATATTTATCGATAGTTTCTCGAATATTTTTTTCGATAAGATCTAAAGCGTCATTCCAGCTAATAGGTTTAAACTCAGCCTTACCTTTTTCGCCAACACGTAGCAAAGGTGTAGTGAGTCTATCCTTATGATATACCCATTTAGTTCGGCTAATTCCTCGTAAACAACATTTGACATTAAAGCCTTCTGTAGCTTCAATTTTGATTAGTTTTCCCTGATGAGTAAAAGCGGTTAGGTTACAATGGAGACATTCCATTGCACAGGTGGATTGAAAAGTTTGATATTCAGATAATTTTATCCGAGTTTTCTGGTTAAATATGGGTTTATTTTCATTAGCTAGGCTAAACGCATTAGGGGAAAGAGCTGCCAAACCAATAGCTCCCATTCCTTTTAATAGCGTTCTTCTATCTAATTCCCACTGTTTATTTTTATACATAGGACATTCTCACACATAACAATGTTAACTATATATAAACTCAGTTCATCAATAATAAACTTGAGTTAGATCATTCGAGGATAAATAAAGAAGATAATCAACAGAAAATGATTTATATTCTTATTTTTCATAAAATTTTTAGTGTGAATAACTATAAAAATAGATAAAAAAAGAACAAATAAATATCGTCATAAATAAAGATAAATAACGGCTTAGGCGTGGAGAAATAAATGCAGAATTCTCAAGGGGTTAACTCTGTTGATATCGCAGTGACTATTTTAGAGTTTTTAGCATCTCAAGGAGGTGCTGCACGCTCTTCTGAGATAGCTAAGGCATGCTCACTATCAAAAAGTCGTCTACATAAATATTTAGTGTCTCTTTGCCGCAGTGACATGCTCTATCAAGAGAGTGAAGGAGGGCAGTATTGTTTAGGTAGCAAAATTATAATGCTAGCTGAGGCAACACACACAAACCTCTCTTTAGTTGATGAAATTAATCAAAGACTTTGTGAATTTAGAGATGAGCATAATATGTCAACAGGACTTGTTATTGCTCAAGGTAAGAAGCTCTATTTAGTGAGATATAATCGTAGTTTTAAACATGTCGATATTGATTTTTTGCCAAATACACCCGTTCCACATAAATTGAGTGCGGCAGGCGCGACTTATGCAGTCTTTAGTCATTTAGAAATTGATGCTGATTTATCAATACAGCAAAAAAACAGTATACATCAACAGGGTTTTGCTATTCGCCAACAACCCGCTGAAGGTATTCCTGGAGCTCAATCTATTGCATGTCCTGTATTTAATAGGAAAGGTGAAATGGTCGCAGCCGCATTGACCATGGGATTTATTAAACCTGAAAACCAAATAGAATTAGGTAATGCATTAAAAGCAAAAATTCGCCATGTTTTATCTTAATATTGCGAATATTTTTATCAAATACGTTTACTGGAAAAGTAAACGTATTTGAAAATAGCAAAATTTAAGTAAATAGTCCTTTAGCTAATATATCGCTTGCTTGTGTGACGCCGGGTAATACGAAGTAATAACCCCCACCAAAAGGTTTTATATAGCGCTCTAACGGTTCACCATTTAAACGCTTTTGCGTATCAATAAAGCCTTTTTTAAGGTTATTCTGAAATGAGACAAAGACAAGCCCCATATCTAATTGCCCTGACGGCGTTAGCCCTAATGAGTAGCTATAACTGCGACGACGCAGTTTGGCACTATAACGTTCGGGGGTTCTGGGCTCTGCTCGTCTCATATGGGAATCAAAGAGTATCCTGTCGCCATGAGGATCTTGCTCAAATTCAGGTGAGTCCATTTCTTGCTTCATTCCTATCGGCGCGCCTGTTGCACGATGACGACCAAAGTTATTCTCCTGATCTTCAAGAGGTGTTCTATCCCAAAATTCCAAGGCAAAACGAATAAGTCTCACCGCTTGATAGCTACCTCCTAAGCACCACTGCGGTTCATTTTGTTTATCGGTGATCCACACTAAATCATCCATTAAATGAGTGTCAGTGGCAGGGGCATTACCTGTGCCATCTTTAAAACCAAATAAATTAATTGGCGTTTGTTGATTATCAATATCACGAGCAGGTAGAAAACCATCTATTTTCCATCGTGCATGCACTTGCCCAGAAAGATATTTTAAAATATCTCTTAATGCATAAATGATACTTTCTTGACTATTGGCACAAAGCTGAAGTAACAGATCACCGCCACACCATTTAGGATCTAAGCGATCGTTGGGGAAGGGTTTCATTGCTTCAAGGCGTTTGGGTTTATGAGCTTGAAAACCAAACCGATTATCAAAAAAACTATCCCCTAACGCCACTGTGATGGTTAATTCATCAGGATATAATTGGCTACCTAAAATACCGGATCCTGCGGGGGAAGGTGAGGATTATGACTTTCTTTAAGTTCACGAGATTGTGTTAAAAAAGCAATCCGCTGTGTTAAGGTTCGGAAAATTTTTTCTACTTCCTCAGGGGTTGTTACTGTTAAATCAAGTGCAATAAATGAAGCATGCTTTTGTTCTGGCGTGATAACCCCAGCTTGATGTTTTCCTAAGTAGTTAATAGCACGTTGATAACGAAGTGTTGGTGAACACTTGTTTTTTTCGATGGCATTTGCGCCCATACTGGCAAGCAGTAAACTACCGCCTAACCATTTTAACGTTGTACGTTTATGGTGGTTAACGGGGATTGTGAGGAGTGATTTAAACAGAGTTTTATTTTTCACCATATGCTTCTTTATAGTAATAATAGACATCAATATTGAGCACGTTACGTAATTGTGCAACTTGCTCCGCTAATTGTGTTATTTGTGCAAAGAGCACTGCTTTCTCACTATCAGAAAGCGTATCTAAAGGCTGGAATAGTTCTTCATCTCGCTGATATTTTAAAAATAGTTTGCTAATAGTGTCATACTGTTTGCGTAGTGATTGATATTCCTGAAGTGGAATATGGTTAGATAGAGACTCAATGATTAGGCGTGAACCGTATAAATTGGCATACCCATCCCCCAGATCACTTTTTGCATATTGATTTTCAATGCCGGCTAATTTGTCGGTTAAAATCAGCTCTAAACTATCACCTGCAGATTGCACTAATTTAGCAATGGGAATATCTTCAATCGCTAAGCGTTTTTTTAGATCACTAATGCCTCTTAACAGTGCTTTGGCTGACTCGGCTGACGATTGCATATCCTCTAATTTAAAGAGTTGATATTCAACCAAATGAAATCCACTAAAACGGGGCGAGTTTTCTCTTTCAAGAAAGAAATCAGCCCGATTATTTAATAGGCGTTCAGTAGCGCCAAACAATGCAATAATCGGGCGGATCACCTCATAGTGATAATGCGCTTGTTGATAGGCGAGTTGGGCATCAGTCAGTTGATTTTTTTCACTGTTAACAATGACATTTTTTAATGCAGTTTCAACTAAGGTCAACTGATCAACAGCTTTCTGCCGGTAGTTAAGAATATTGGTTGTAAATTTTTCAGGAGTGGGAATATCCCCTTTAGCAACAACAATATTTTCACTATCTTGAGTAATGCCTTGAATGATTTTTTTTGCAGAAACAGAAAAAGAGCATAGTGATATCAATAGCAAGATGACAATATGATCACCTTTCAATAGGGCGCTATTTGGCATGACGATCCCCTTGTTTAAATAACAGTGCGACCACCAACCAAAACACAATAAAAGTAACGACACTTAAACCAATGGGTTGCGAGCGATAAGCAAAGAATGAAACTAAGAAATTACCAAAAATGCTTGAATCATCCAGAATATGGCTAAGATCCCATAGTGGATAAATCAAAAAGTCAGGTAATTCAATATCCATTTCAATAAGTAGATTAGCTATCTCTTCTACTGCTTTTAATAGCAAGGAAACGGCGAGGAAAAGCAGTAAAAATCCGGTAATAACAAAGAATTTACGCCAAGAAATCATTTTTGATGTTAGCAAAAATAACCATAGAGTTAGTCCCGCTATCAATAGGCCAATGAATACTTCAATCAAGAAAGGCAACGCGGTTTGTGCTGTGAGAGCCATAATATGGCTTGATAGGAAAACAACCACTTCGCTGCCTTCTCTCGCAATGGCAATGGCGATGATCAGTAAAATCCCCCAGACACTTTGTTGTTGCGTTTTTTGTGTCAATTCGTTTTCGATATTGGCTTTTAGTGATTTACCTTGTTTGTTCATCCAATAGACCATCTGAACAATTAATAGGCAGGCAATAATTTCCATCATAATCATAAACAGAGATTGCCAGATATCTTCTAAGGAGCTAAATACCCCATAAATGCTAAGAGCTAAAAGAATAGAGAGTAGTATTCCTACTATTACTCCCCCCCAGAGATATTTCATACCTTGTTTAGGGGTAGGAGAGCGTTTTATCCATGCATAAATGATCCCTACCACCAGCAGAGCTTCAAAACTTTCTCGCCAAACAACAAATAGAACTTGTCCCATATTTATTCAGCCTTTTCAGTCGCAACGATTTCACCTTGAGGGTGAGACAGATGAAAATCATCAAAGAAGGTGTAACGTCCAGGTTTTAGAGGCGCAATCACAACGACAGAACTTGCCCCAGGCGCTAATACTTTTTCTTTACGTAATTGAGTGCTTTCAAATTCAACGGGGCTACTACCGGTATTGCGAATTTTGATCCGTATAGGAGTTTTAGCAGGAACATTTAAAACTCGAGGGATCAGTTCCCCCTCTTTCATTTCTAATTCAACGGTGTATTTTTCTGCGGCTAAAGTAGAGCTTGCTATCATTAATAGCAGTAATAGCGTGTATTGATAGAGATGTTTAATCATTGAAATTTCACTTAACAAAACAGAGGAGATAGCCCTATACACAGGGCTATCAATAATTAAGCTAATTAGTAACTGCCTTTACGACCAGTACCGCTATAGTTAAAATCCCATGACACTTCAAAAGGCTCGAACCAAGCGGCTACCCCCGTCTCTTTGTCGATATGACGACCAAAAACGACATCTTTATTGTAAGAAGGCGGGTAAATTTTATAGGTAACGTTATATTGGCCGTTGCCATCTAATTTTAGGTTTTCACCATAATGAGGATCATCACTGGCGACCATGGCCATAAAAGTTCCCTGCTGTTTTTTCTCCGGTGCATCTAATTTAGTCACGGTATATTCAACAGTGAGATAAGGGATCCAATCACCTTCAGCAAAACCATTCGGATTATCTTCAACAGCATGAATATCTGCTTCTAAATGGATATCAGCTTTATCAGCAGGTAGGTGCTTCATTGCATGATGGCCTTCCTCTGTGTCCATTGTGATAGGTTGTAGATAGACACCTTGAATTTCCATGCCATTTTTAATAATTGGTTGACCTACGGGATACTCAAGAGCGAAGACAGAAGTGGGAATTAATGATAACAACGTGAGAGCACGCACATAACGAGAGTTCATGTTTAATCCTTATATATTGAATGATAATTGTTATTATTCTTATTAAGATTAACATGATTTATAGCAAAAATAGCAGAAACTTATGTAAGAAAAATATCGTTTAATTTGAAGTGGGAAAGGATAAAAATAAGATTAACTAACTCTTTTTTAAAAGAAAAAATTTTGTTATTAAGAAATGATAGATAAATATACTCAATAGGTTTGCTTTTTAATACTAAGTAAAATCATAGTGTTAAAGAGAATAGATGGAAATCTTATTAACTATCTGACAAAGACGAGCAATCACTGATTTCCATATTAGATCATTAAATTTGACTCTGTGCACTCCAAAATAGCTTAGATTGGGTGACAGCGCTGGAAGAAGCGATAGGATCTTCATTAAGCGGTGAAGGAAGAAAAGCGGTTGGTGTAACATTTAATTCTTTAGCAATAAGGAAGAGCATATCAACATCAATTTTACATAGCCCATTCTCATAGCGTGAAAATTGCTGTTGGCTAACGCCGACTCTTTCAGCCACTGCTTTAGCGGATAAACGCAAGTGTTGGCGCTGTTGGCGAATTTTATGTCCAATAATTTGAGAAATAGGATAAACTTTTGACATTGGTGACCTCTTTCCTCCTATCAACTACTGATAATATTTCATTAAATATCAATGTTTTTTAAGCTGAATTTTAACGAGCTCAAGCTCTCCTACTTGAATGAGTCAAATTCATACTTTTTGTTATCGGTTAGTTGAGTAAATTATTTATAGTCACAAAATTATTATTGATAATTAATTTTTTATCCTATGTTAAAAAAAATTACTTTGGCAGAATGAAAAACGGCATTTTTTTGATAGAGAGTGCTATATATTGTATAAACGCAATTTTTCTACTTATATAGACTCGCATTTATGATTGAGAAGGAGTAAATAAGAAAGGAGAATAACAAATGATAAACACCTCTTTGACTGATTACACTCAAAAATAGGCGTTATATATTATTTATAACAGACTATTTTTGAGTTTTTTTGTCAGGTCAAATCCGCAATCAGCTTTATGTCATCGAATCAACTCGATTATTTTTACTTTATCTAAATTGATAAATTTACATTCACATCAGATAGACGATAGCGTTAAGATGGTTACTTATAATACATGGTGATTATAAGTATTACAGAGTCATTACCTAATTATCGTCAAGGTCGAGATTATGAATGTAAAAGAGATCATTCGTCATGAACCATTTGGAACATTACTCGGTTATGCACCAGGTGGTGTTGCGATTTACTCTTCAGATTACAGCAGTATAGATAAAGAAGATTATGCCGCTAATGATTCATTCCGTAGTTATATTGGTAATGAGTATATGGGGCATAAGTGGCAATGTGTTGAATTTGCACGCCGTTTTCTCTATTTACATTACGGGGTTGTTTTTACTGATGTGGGAATGGCCTATGAGATCTTCTCGTTACGTTTCTTACGGAGAACAATTGATGACGATATTTTACCCTTGCAAGCTTTTGCAAATGGCAGCAAACAGCCACCGACGGTAGGAGCGTTGCTTATTTGGCAAGAAGGGGGAGAGTTTAAAGTCACCGGTCATGTGGCGGTTATTACCGAAGTATTAGAAGATAAAATCCGTATTGCAGAACAAAATGTGATCCACACTAGGTTACCGCGAGGTCAACAATGGACACGAGAGTTACCGCTTAAAGTGAGTGATAATGGCTATTTTATCGAAGATACCTTTGATAATACCATCTTGCTAGGCTGGATGATCCAAACAGAACCTAATGCCTACAGTTTACCTCAACCTAAAGTTGCCCCTGAATTGTTAGCTATTCATGAGGCTAAATTAGCCAACAAGGGGCAATTTGCTGGAAAATGGCTAGATGAAAGCGATCCGTTAGAAAAAGCCTATGTGCTAGCACAGCACGGTCATACGATTAATCAAGACAGCTATGAATATTTCACTATTTCAGAAAGTGCTGAGCATGAACTTATACGTGCTAGCAATGAAATGCATTTGATGTATTTGCATGCAACGGAAAAAGTGCTGAAAGACGATAATTTACTGCGTTTATTTGCGATCCCTGAAGTGTTATGGCCCCGTATCCGCCTATCATGGCAAAATAGACGTCATCAAATGATCACTGGACGGTTAGATTTTTGTATGGATGAGCGCGGTATCAAGGTGTATGAATATAACGCTGATTCTGCATCTTGCCATACTGAAGCCGGATTAATTATTGAAAAATGGGCTAAACAGGGTGGCATTAAAGCAGGTTATAACCCGGGGGAACGTCTATTAGATGCGTTATCAGATGCATGGAAACACAGTGATGCGAAGCCATTTGTACATATTCTTCAAGATGATGATAATGAAGAAGATTATCATGCTCGATTTATGCAACAAGCACTGACTAAAGCCGGTTATAGCAGCAAAATTCTGCGTGGATTAAAAGAGTTGCATTGGAATAGTCGTGGTCAGTTAATTGATGGTGATAAACGTATTGTTGAATGTGTGTGGAAAACATGGGCTTGGGAAACCGCGTTAGATCAACTTAGAGAAGAGAGTGAACAACAGTCACTTATTCCTATTCGTATTGGTGATCCAGCGGGAGATGTTCGTTTAGTTGATGTCCTTTTACGCCCTGAAATCACGGTTTTTGAACCTCTTTGGACACTTATTCCAAGTAATAAAGCGATATTACCTATTTTGTGGCAACTTTTCCCAGATAATCCTTATCTACTCGATACTGAGTTCACTTTAACCCCACGTTTGTCGCAGAGTGGTTATGCGGTTAAACCTATTGCTGGGCGCTGTGGTAGTAATATTGGTTTAGTTGATCACCAAGAAAATGTATTAGGTGAAACCAGTGGTCAATTTGAACATCAAGAAAATATTTATCAAGAGTTATGGTGTTTACCAAAAGTGTCTAACCGATATATTCAGGTTTGTACCTTTACGGTAGATGGACATTATGGTGGTTGTTGCTTACGCTCTGATCCGACATTAGTGATAAAAAAAGACAGTGATATTGAGCCATTAATTGTCCTTGAAGATAAACACTTTTTAGCGGATTAATTTCATCACCATCATCCAATGAGTAAGAGATCGGTTTAGATTAAACCGATCTCTTTGTTATTTTGTCAGATCACATCCCTTGTAAGATCTGTTTTTTCAGCCATTGAATAAAAAGTTGTACTTTAGCGTTACTCTTTTCATCGCGGGTAACCAGATAATAGCGTTGTGCACAAAAAAACTCACAATTATCAAAAGGGATTATTAATTCATTATTTGCGAGTTGTTTTTGAATTAAGCGTTTACGCCCCATTGCGACACCGGAATGATTAACGTCAGCAATAACAGCTAAATCAGAGCGATCAAAACAAATATTACTTTTATTTGGAAATAATCCTAATCCCATATATTCACTCCAAGCGCGCCATTCATCAAAATCAGAGTTATTACTCCAAGCTTGTCTATCATGTAACAAAGTACAATTAGCAAGGTGATGGATATTACCTACTAATTCATGGCGAGCAGCATATTCAGGGCTACAAACAGGAATAATTGATTCTGAGATTAAATCTTCACAATAGAGATTTTTCAGGTGTTTATCATCGAAATAGATAGCGAGATCGATACCATAACCACGAAAATTAATATCGTCATTGCCAGTAAGTAAGTTTAATTCAATAGAAGGATAGCGTTGAGTAAAATCAGAAATACGAGGTACAAGCCAACATTGCGCAATAGAAGGGCGAGAATACACCGTTAATACGCCAGATATTTCTTGATTATAGATATCTAAAATCTCTTGATTAATATCTTCAAGTGTTTTTTTCAATGCCCAATAAATACGTTCACCTTCTTCGGTTAATTCAATACGCCGATGAAAGCGATTAAATAGCTTTATCCCTAATTCTTTCTCTAGTGTATTAATACGATGGCTGATCGCGCTAGGCGTCAAGGACAATTCCTCTGCGGCTAAAGCGAATGATAAATGCCGTCCCGTTGCTTCAAAAGTGTGAAGTCGTGCTAATTGATAACTGGATAAGCGCTTATTTCTCAAAATCACGTTAGAAGATCCAAACATTTTTTATTCTCATTTAATTATTATTAGTAACGTAAGGTAATAATCAAGTTAATGTTAAGGTGAAAGATAGCCAAGATGAAATCTAAATGATAAATATTTGTGCATCTGATCACCTATTTGGCTTAATTGAATTCATCTTAGTATCTATTTTCATCATTTGTAAGTGTCGAATGATTAATATTCAATATGTTTAACAATAAATAAAAATTAGGGATTGATCTATGGAACCGACACTATGGGTACTAGGTACTCTGATTATAAGTATCTTGCTCATTGTTTTTACTATAATAAAACTTAAGTTTCATCCATTTTTAGCACTACTACTTGCCAGTTTTTTTGTCGGTATGGCAATGAAAATGAACCCATTAGAAATGGTCAGTGCAATTGAAAATGGGATTGGGGGAACGCTGGGATTTTTAGCCGCCATTATTGGTTTGGGTACTATTCTCGGTAAAATGATGGAAATATCGGGGGCGGCGGAGCGCATCGGTATCACCTTACAAAAATGCCGTTGGTTATCACCGGATGTTATTATGGTATTGGTGGGACTGATTTGTGGTATTACCCTGTTTGTTGAAGTAGGGGTAGTGCTACTTATTCCATTAGCATTCTCTATTGCTAAAAAAACAAACACCTCATTATTAAAACTCGCCATCCCTTTATGTACTGCATTAATGGCCGTGCATTGTATTGTTCCTCCACACCCTGCAGCGCTTTTTGTCACTAATGAGTTAGGGGCCGATATGGGAACGGTGATCGTTGCCGGTCTTGCTGTTGGATTATTAGCCTCATTAGTGGGCGGGCCTCTTTTCTTAAAAGTATTGGGTGAGCGCTTACCTTTTAAAACCGTACCAGAAGCATTTTCTGATATGGAAATTCGTCAAGAAAAAGATTTACCTTCACTTGGGGCGACATTATTTACGGTTTTATTACCTATTGTTCTGATGCTGATTAAGACCGCCGCAGAGCTTAATATGGAAAAAGGTACTTCGGTTTATATTGCATTACAATTTATTGGTAACCCGATTACGGCAATGTTTATTGCTGCTTTTGTTGCTTACTATATTTTAGGTATTCGCCGTAATATGGGCATGAGTACCCTATTGAAAAAAACAGAAGATAGTTTTAGCTCTATTGCCAATATTTTGTTAATTATTGGTGCTGGGGGCGCATTTAACGGCATTTTAAAAGGGAGTGGTTTAAGCGATTCATTGGCGGTGCTCCTCTCTAATTTGGATATGCATCCTATTTTATTAGCTTGGCTAGTAGCGATTATTCTGCATGCAGCAGTAGGATCAGCAACGGTTGCTATGATGGGGGCGACCGCTATCGTTGCACCATTAATGCCAATGTATCCAGATATTAGCCCTGAAATTATTACATTGGCAATTGGCTCTGGGGCTATTGGCTGTACGATTGTCACAGACTCCCTATTTTGGTTAGTAAAACAGTATTGTAATGCCACATTAAGCGAAACTTTCCGTTTTTATAGTATCGCGACCTTTATTGCTTCATTTGTGGCATTAGGGGGCACTTTTATGCTTTCTTTTGTCATATAAAAGAGAATGACGATGACCACGATAGATATAAATAAATTAAAAAATGATTATCCACTGGTACGTGATTTAGTGGATTTAAAAGAGGTGGTTTGGTTTAACCCCAATGTTACCTCAACTGACCAGGGACTTCCTTATGTAGGTTTAACGCAAAATGATGTGATGGATGCACAGGCAAGATTACAACGTTTTGCACCTTATTTAATGAAAGCCTTTCCAGAAACCGCATCAACTGAGGGGATCATCGAATCAGCCGTTGTGGATATCCCTCAAATGAAAGAGGCACTAGAAAAGCGCTATAACACCCTTATTGAGGGACAATTGCGTTTGAAAAAGGATAGCCACTTACCTATTTCTGGTTCAATTAAAGCGCGCGGGGGGATTTATGAAGTGCTCACTCATGCTGAAAAATTAGCCATAGAGGCCGGGCTTCTGACCACAGAGGATAATTATGAAAAATTATTTTCTGATGAATTCCGCAAATTTTTTAGCCAATACAGTATTGCCGTCGGCTCCACGGGTAACTTAGGAATGTCGATTGGCATTATGAGTGCAAAACTGGGCTTTAGCGTTAGTGTTCATATGTCTGCGGATGCTCGTCAATGGAAAAAAGACAAGCTACGAGCTCATGGTGTTAATGTTGTGGAATATGAGCAAGATTACAGTATTGCAGTTGAACAAGGACGTAAAGAGGCAGAAAAAAATCCTCGTTGTTTCTTTATTGATGATGAAAATTCAAAAACATTATTCTTGGGTTATGCCGTCGCTGGATTGCGTTTAAAACATCAATTTGAAACGCTTAATATTCCGGTCGATAGTGAACATCCTCTGTTTGTCTATCTGCCATGTGGTGTAGGCGGAGGGCCTGGTGGTGTTGCTTTTGGATTAAAACTGGCATTTGGTGATGCAGTACATTGTCTATTTGCTGAGCCAACCCATTCTCCTTGTATGTTACTTGGGGTGTATACCCAGTCACATGATGGTATTTCTGTTCAAGAAGTGGGTATCGACAATATTACTGCAGCTGACGGTTTGGCGGTAGGTAGAGCCTCTGGCTTTGTTGGACGGGCAATGGAGCGTTTGATTGATGGCTATTACACCATTGATGATCAAGAGTTATATAACTTATTGAGCTTGTTAAACAAAGAAGAAGGGATCCAGCTAGAGCCTTCCGCTTTAGCAGGAATGACAGGGGCTATTCATGTTTCTCAAGCTAAAGACTATCTACAAGGTTTATCACTTGATAGTCAAAAAATGCACAATGCGACGCATTTAGTATGGGCGACGGGGGGCGGTATGGTGCCAACTGATGAAATGCAAAAATATCTTGCGCAAGGGGAATAGCAACCATATAACAATAAAACAAATAATAACATTATAAAACAAAAGGATAAGATTATAAGCTTATCTGTAATATCACTTCTGTATTTACACCAGGATGTCACATCAGGGGAAGATGCTGTAGTTTATAACGATAAAAAAAGAGGCACCCATTGGGTGCCTCACTCACTAAAATAAAAGCCATTATTCCAAGATAAACATTCCATAAGGATGGATTTGTAGATAATAGCTATCACCTTCATTAGGTTGAAGTTGGGTTGCATTCACTTGTAATAACAATGTTTGATTTTGCCATGCAACAGTCACCTCATATTGTGGTCCCATATAGGCGACATGGATTATTGTACATTGCTGACAAGCTTCACCTTGTTGAGATAAGGTAATAGCTTCAGGTCTGACACCCACTCTAATTTCGGTTTTGTTGCTGTTAAAGTTCTCGGGGCGAGGTAAGCGATAATTAAAAATATCCACATAATCAGCCCCTAGAGTAGCAGGGAAGAGATTGGCATCTCCCATAAAACTTGCCATAAACTCAGAGGCCGGTTGGCGATATAAAGTTTGTGGTGAACCTAATTGCATTATTTTGCCTTTATTCATCACTAACACCATATCGGAAACGGCAAAAGCTTCACTTTGGTCATGGGTAACATACAGGGAGGTGATATTAAACTGTTGTTGTAATTCACGAATTTTCTCCCTCATGCTACGGCGCAAGTTAGCATCCAGATTACTTAATGGCTCATCAAATAACAGCACTTTGGGTTTTAAGATCAAAGCACGAGCTAATGCCACTCGTTGTTGCTGACCGCCTGAAATCTGATCGACAAAACGATCTTCAAATCCTGCTAAATCTACCAAGGCTAGAGCCTCTGCCACTCGCTGTTTGATCTCTGCCTTTGGGCGACCTAACATTTTTAAGCCATAACCAATGTTGTCACCTAAGGACATATGAGGGAACAGGGCGTAAGACTGAAACACCATACAAATATCACGTTGTTGGATTGAGCGATCAGTAACATCTTCACCATCAATAAAAATTTTACCTTCTGTTGGTTTTTCTAATCCAGCTACTAAGCGTAGTACTGTCGTTTTACCGCAACCTGATGGCCCCAATAACGAAACCATTTTTCCTTGAGGAATAGATAAACTGAGAGTGTCAATTACCGTGTTTGTACCAAAACGCTTAACAATATTTTTCAGTTCAACGAAATGTGATTGTGTCATGATTTATACTCCGTATTACTGTGCATTTTTGGCTTTAGAGCGTGAAACACGGGCTTCGCCAATCAAATAGTCAAATAAGAAAATAATAGCCAACATCACGATGATTAAAATCGAGCCATAGGCAATTGCGACGCCGTATTCACCATCCTCAACACGATTTAAAATATAAGCGGTAGCAACGCGAGTTTCAGGAGTCACTAAGAATACAATCGCACTGACGGTGGTTATTGCGCGGACAAAACTATAAATTAAAGCGGATAAAATAGCGGGGCGTAATAAAGGCAATAGCACATACAAAATAGTTCGCATGGAATTTGCTCTTAAACTTAATGACGCCTCATCCAACGATTTATCGATTTGCCCTAATCCTGCAATACCCGCTCGTATTCCCACGGGCACGTTACGCATGGTTATTGAGATAATCACAATGGCTGCCGTTCCTGTTAAATAAAACGGCGAATCATTAAATGCCAAGATATAAGAGACCCCCGCAACAGTACCGGGAACGGCAAAACAGAGCATGGTCGTAAATTCGATACTCTTTTTACCTTTAAAATCTTGGCGCACGACAATATAGGCGATCAAAAGCCCTAAAATAGCGGTAATAGGTGCTGCGATACCCGCATAAAGTAAGGTATCAAGTAATGATGGCCATGCGCCGTCGCTCATCCCTTGACCAAATAATTTAATAAAGTTATCAAAGGTTAAGGTGTAATCCACACCCCAGTTAACCGTAAAACTGCCGTAGAAAATGCTGCCATAGAGTAAGATATTAAAGATAACCCAAATACCCAGCACACTAGTGACAAAGGTTACTAAGGAGGTGGGTAATGGTTGAACATCACCACGATAGGATTTACCTGACACCGTGACATATGAGCGTTTGCCAATCCACATATATTGAATGCAGAACACTAATAATGAGAATACCAACAGTGAAGCACCTAAGGTACTTGCTGCTTGGTAATCAAGTTGAGAGCCGGTGATATAGAAATAAATTTGAGTGGCAATCACGTCAAAGTTGCCACCTAGCACCAATGGGTTACTAAAATCAGCCAGTGATTGCACTATAACGATCAAAAAGGCATTGGCTAATGCTGGTTTTAGTAACGGCATAAAAACATGAAAGAATGTTTGGTAGCGATTAGCTCTAAGGGTATAAGAAGCCTCTTCTAATGACGGATGGATTGTTTTAATTGCACCATCTAAGATCATAAAAGACATAGGGGTAAAGGCAAGTACTTGTGCAAGCCAAATTCCCGTAAAGCCATATAACCAGTTGGTATTTTCTAAACCTGCATAAGTTGCCAAAAATTCAGTGATATAACCTGAACGTCCCATCATCAAGGTCACACCTAAACCCACAACAAAAGGGGGAGTGACAATAGGTAAAATAGAAAATACTCGACCAATAATCGCTGATCTTACTGCAATACGTGATGTATAAATGGCGAGGATCAAACCAAAAAAAGTACAGCCAATACCAACTGCGATAGACAGTAAGATTGAATTGATCATCACCTGAACAATATGGGCTTGGCTGAGAATGGCTATAAATTCAAAGGGGGCAAAATTGCCAGCACTATCTTGAAACATCGGAATAAAGATAGCGACACTTGGAAAGATAATAAAAACACCGATTAAGGCGATAACTGTGATTAATGAGCCAATCACAAAGCTATCACCCCCTAACCACTCTAAGCGTGTTAAAGCATGCTTGGCTATCATTCCTAATGAAATAAATAGCACGATAACCGAATAACCCAGACCACGACCTTCCATCGTTGCGGTAACAATAGTGATAAAGGCGCAGAAAAAGGCAAAACTTGCATCAAAATAGTGGCGAATACGATTTTCTCGCCCTACAGGATGTAAAGGACGAATTAATAGTATGCTGGGAAGTAAAAACCAGAGCAGACTGATATTTAAGTTACTCCAGCCATAAGAGGTAAGTAATTCATCTGCGGTAGAATCAAATAGACCATAATCAAGGCTCCATGAAGGCATTAATATAAATGCCATCCATGCAATCAGGACCCATAAAAATATGGGATCCCACCTCTTTTTTTCAGACAAAGCGAGTGTGTGAGACATAAATCCCCCGACAGTAAAGCTCATTATTATTATGTAAAAAAAAGAGCGAGAGCATCTCTCGCCCTATTGATAGGCTATTTACCCATTTTTACTTCGGTAACCCATTTATTTATCAGCTCCTTACGAACATCACTATCGCCATATTTATCCATGTCGTAGTTAATCAGTTTTAAGTCTGATAATTTCAAAGCCATCGGGGAAGACTCAGCCGTGGTATTGGTGAGAATTTGGTAAGATTTACCCTCTTTCCAACTAATTTCTTGTGCTTCTTTAGAGAGTGTCCAGTCTACAAATAACTTAGCGTTATCCATATTACGGGCATTTTTGATGATACTGACACCGCCAATTTCGTAACCTGTGCCCTCACAAGGTGAGATAAGCTCTAGTGGTGCCCCGTTTTCAACTTCGAGTGAATAGTCGTGTAAGAAGCCGATACCAATCGCGGCCTCACCACGGGCGGCGTTACGCGCTGGTGCAATACCTGATTTAGTATATTGAGAGATATTGGTATTTAGTTTTTTCAGATAATCAAAGGCTTGCTCTGTTCCCCACAATTGATCGAAAGTTGCTAATGCAGTGTATGCAGTGCCCGAACTTTGTGGATCAGCGATTTGAATTTCACCTTTGTATTCAGGTTTGACTAAATCTTTCCAACAGGTCGGAATAGGTAGACCTTTCTCTTTTAAACGATCTTTATTGACACCAAAACCTAGAATACCGACATAAACCGCAGAAGAGTAGTTTCCTTTGCGTTTAGCCGGATCACGAAATTGTGGCATGATCTGATCAAGATTGGGGGATGCATAAGGCTCTAGCAGATCCATTTCACCCGCTTGTGAGTGAGGATCCATTGTTCCGCCATACCAAACATCAGCTTGTGGATTGCGTTTTTCTGCTTCTATTTTCGCTAATGTACTGCCGGAGCCATTACGAACAAAAGTGGTTTTAACATCATATTTTTCAGCAAAAGCTTTAGTTTCAGCTTCACACATCGCATTTGTGGCACTGCAATAAACCACTAAGCGACCCGCGGCACTGGTGGATAAACTTACCGTAGAAAGAGCTAAGCCGGCGGCAACAAGTGTAGAGAGAGTTTTCAGTTTCATGTTCAGAACCTTTTAAATGTGTCGTCATCGGAAAATGAAAGTGGGCCAACTAAATGCTCACGTTTACTGACATCAGCGATCAGCAATGGCATTAGTAGTAGTCCCATTAAGGCCGCAGCACTGGTTAATAATACAAACATCCCAGTCCAACCATAATGCGCCATGACCTGACTTAATGGCCAACCTGCTATTGCAGCCCCTAAATAGGCATACAATCCCAAGTAGCCTGTTACCGTACCTGCTGCGTTTTTATGACAATATTCTGTGGCAGCAAGTCCGATTAACATCTGTGGTCCAAACACAAAAAAACCGATACTGAAAAAACAGGCTGCAAGCAATGCATAATGATGAATTGGCATTAGCCAAAGTGCTGTTACTGCGATAAAAAGCCCGAGTGAAAACAGCAATATCATTGGTGCTCGTTGACCACGGAATAATAAATCCGAGCCCCAGCCTGAACATAACGCGCCTAACAATCCACCCATCTCAAAAAGAGAAAGAATGGCATTAGCACTTAACAAGTTAGCGCCATGGGTTTCTGATAACCAAATATTTCCCCAATCATTTATCGCCATACGGATGAGATAAATTAAAATATAAGAAAAACCTAGTAACCAGATCATTCGGTTAAATAAGATGCTTTCTTTCAAAATGGTTAACATAGGGGTCGGAGGCGATACTTGCTCTTGACGTAATTCAAAAATATCGCGCCGCCATACACCTACTGTGGGTAACCCTTCTTCTGCTGGTGTTCCTTTTAGTTGCATACAAAGCCATAAACCCATAACAATACCTATTAGGCCGGGAATAACTAAGGCTATTTGCCAACTAAAATGGGTTGCCAACCAAGCGGTTAAAAGGGGAATACTCATCCCGCCAAGATTGATGGAGATATTCCATAATCCCCACCAGAAACCGCGTTCATTACGTGAATACCAATGGGTGAGTAACCTTGCACAAGGGGGTCAACCCCATCCTTGAAAGAAACCATTAAGTGCCCAGACTAAAAGCAAGGCAGGAAAGGATAAACAGTAGGCAAAAATAATATTCATCACCCCTGTCATTACCAGACCTGCGCCCATAAACCAACGGTAGCCGTATTGGTCATGGAAAATACCAGAGAGAAATTTTGATAGACCATAAGTGAGATAAAACAGGCTGGCTATCCAGCCAATATCACTTTTATCTAGATGCAGTTCCGTTTGCATAACGGGCATCACAAAATTGACGCTTTTACGAGTCAGGTAAAACGTGGCATAGCCAATGATCATCGACAACATTAAATTTTTACGCCAAAAATCATAGGTCTTATTTATTGATGCCGAATTTTTACCTAACATAACATCCTCTCTGATATTGCCAATGTAAGAAAAATGCAGTTAAAAAGAATGAGAGAAGGTTGTAGATGACTAAGACTAATTCCTAGTTTTCACGCTTTTCTATTGAATTTGTGGGTAAGTTAACAATTATTTTAGTACCAAGCTGACTAATTACTTCCCATTCTCCCCCCAATGCGCAGATCCGCTCTTCAATACCTCGTAGCCCAAAACCGTTATTAGGTTGTGTAGGCAAAATGCCAATACCATTATCATGAACAACCAGTCGTAATTGTGCTTGATGTTGAGTAAGCGAAATGTGGATCTCACTGGCATTAGCGTGTTTGCTGATATTATTGAGTAGTTCTTGCACTAGTCGGTAGAGTGTAAAAATAATGGTGTCGCTTTCAGGCTCTGTTTCAAGAGCATAATGAAAATGACAGTGAATACCATTTTCATGAAATGAGAACTCATCAATTAAATGGTGTAGTGCCTTCTCTAATGACATCTCTTCTAAAATAGGCGGCCTTAGTTGGCGTAGCAGTTGTCGGGTAGATTGATGTATTTGTTGGGCTAATCGCTCAATTTGCTCGCCTGACTGACGTGTTTTATCGTTATCTGCACTTCTTTTTACTAACATTGACTGAATTTGAATAGCTGTAATATTTTGTCCAATTTCATCATGTAATTCACGAGCAATGGCTTTTTTAACATCTTCTTCGGTATGTACTAGTTGTTCCATCAACGCTCGGCGTGCTTGTAACTCTTGCTCTAAACGTAGCTGATAATGACGTAAATTATTGGCAAGTTGTTGCTGGCGACTAATAGCTATACCTAAACCAATACCAATTAAGGCTTGGGTTGTTAAAAACATCTCTAATTCATGCAAATCGGCAAAAGCACCATTTACTTGTCTAGCAAAGGTAATCATTAAACTACCTAACAACGCGGATAATACGCCCCCTTGCCAACCATAACGATAAGCCATAAAAACATTAGGAATAAACACCAGAATAACTAATAAGCGTTCAATTTCTGGGGTAAGAAAGAATTGTGCACTTAATCCAATAAGACAAAAGAGAAATACCCACATTAATAAGGAGGTACGCAATGGTGGCTCTGGGGTGATTTCGGCGATTAATACTCGACTTTGTAATTCGCGTAAATATTCATAAAGTAGAAAAACAAAGGGAGCTAATAAAATACCACCTGTTATTGAGGTCAAAAATATTGCGCTGGTGGACGTCGTGAGAAAAAAACTGAGTAGGAAGGCTTGTAATAGGCTATTAAATCCGACCGCTGCGATAAGTAAGGTTAACCGTTGCCAATAAAGTGGGTAACGCCACCAGATCCGTTGTACTTCTAGTGCGACCAATAAGCTGATTAAAGGTGAGAGATAAAGAGTTACATGGGTAATTAATTGCTGTTGAGTTAGCCAGTAATAAAGCCCCCATTCGGCCAATAACATCGGCAACCAAAAACGTCGCCAAAGTAAAATAAATAATGCTAGCCGTAAGCCTTGAGGTAAAAAAAGTGCGGCTTGTTGACCATTATGACTAAGATAAAAACTGATCACCCAAAGTGACAACCAGAGTAAAGAGTAGGTCAACAATAAAAAGAGAGATTGAAGAAAAAAACGTGCGCCTCTTTGCATGTTAGAGTGTTCCGGTGATTAACTGGTTGTTTAATGCAAAATGGACTAAATCAATGGTTGTTTCACAGTTCAATTTACCCAGTATATTGGCTCGATGAACATGCACCGTTTTATGACTGAGATTCAGTTGTACGGCGATAGCTTTAACATTAATACCTTGTACTAGCAGATTAAAAATCTCTCTTTCGCGAGGGGTTAAACTATGTAAAGCATCTTCTTTTTCTGGTGTCTGTCGAAGTGCTTTCATGGCATCAGCACAGAGATAACAGTCCCCTTGATACACAGCACGTACTGCTTGAACGAGCTCTTGTGGACCACAGCGCTTAGTTAAATAGCCATGGGCACCGGAATCTAAAGCGCTTTGTACAAATGCGGGGGTATCATAAATACTTAAAATAATTGTCCGAAAATCAGGGCGTTTTTGTTTTAATCGACTTTGTAATTGTAGGCCACTCTCTCCAGGCATAGAGAGATCCATCACCGCCACATCAATATTATCATTTAATAAATAGGGCCAAGCTTCTTGGCCATTTGCGTATTCACCGACAATATTAATATCCGGCTCTAGCATTAGCAGTTGTGCAAACCCAGAACGCACAACAATGTGATCATCGATGAGAGCAACGTTTATCATATTTTTATTAGGCTAAGCATTGTTAGGTAATATTTATCTGTTTTATAACAAGCTACAGGAAGTTATGCGAGAAAAAAGGGAGCAAAAACACGCTTTTGCGCTTTGTCTCTCGCTTTTAGCGTATTGAATCGAGACAATTAGCAGGGCAGAATTACCCCTCACAAACAGGGAACCTCCATTTGTAAGGGGGATAGGCAGATTAAGCGACTTGAACGGGAACGGCTTTAGCAATGCGTTTCATTTCATTGTCGCCTTCAAAATAGGCAATGTTGGGTTTATGGCTACGCGCATCGCTATCTGGAATTTGAACATAAGAGCAAATAATTAAGCGATCACCTACAGCAGCACGGCGAGCGGCTGCGCCATTGACAGAAATAATACCAGATCCTCTTTCTGCGCAAATGGCATAAGTAGAGAAACGTTCACCATTATCAACGTTATAAATATCAATGGCTTCATTTTCAAGAATACCAGCGGCATCCATAAAATCCTGATCAATCGCGCAAGAGCCTTCATAGTGAAGATCAGCTTGGGTGACTTTTACGCGATGAAGTTTGCCTTGTAACATGGTGCGTAGCATTGTTGTGTTTCCTATTTTTAATTATTCATTAGACTAAGCTAACTTGTTGGCTATCGATTAAACGAGTGTTACCCAACCAAGCTGCCATTAAAATAACGGCACATCGGCTCTCTTCGCTAAGTGGTGCTAGTGTTTGTGCATCACAAATAAAACATTCATCAGCACGAAAGCCTTGCTGTTCAAGGGTTGCTTTGGCAGTTTGTAATAGTTGGTTAACATCAAGGTTTCCCGATTTTAATTGCTCGGCTATCTGTTGCATAGCTTGATAAAGCACAGGGGCTTGTTGTTTTTCATTATCTGATAACAAACGATTTCGAGAGCTAAATGCCAATCCTGTTTTATCACGCACAATAGGGACTGGAATAATACTGATATCAAAACATAAATCACTGACCATTTTTTTTATGATCTGCAGTTGTTGATAATCTTTTTCACCAAATAGCGCGACATCAGGCTGTACAAGGTTGAATAGTTTACTTACAACGGTTGTTACACCGCGGAAATGTCCTGGGCGACTAGCGCCTTCTAACACAGAAGAAAGTACTGGAACCTCAACAATCGTTTGGTTTTCCATCCCATTTGGGTACATCTCTTTCGCTGATGGGGCAAAGACAATATCAACATGTTTATCGCGCAGTAACTCGCAATCTTCTTGTAGGGTTCGTGGATAGTTTGCTAAATCGGCTTCTCTATCGAATTGCATTGGATTAACAAAAATAGAGGCGATAACCACATCAGCATGAATACGCGCTTCTTCTATCAGTTTTAGGTGACCTTGATGCAGGTTGCCCATGGTCGGAACCAATGCAATGCGTTTACCTTCTTGTTTTAGTCGCTTAATTTCGCGGCGTAAGATAAGCGTTGTTTCAATAATTAGCATAGCGTGACTCCTTTAAACTATTTTAATGAATTTAAATGATAAATCAGTTAAATGAGTGTTGTTCTTGAGGGAACAGTTTTTGTTCAACTTGTTGAACATACAGTCTGACAGCCTCGGGTAAGGAGCCAGCTTCTTGTAAGAAATTTTTAGAAAATTTAGGGGCATTAGGTGTTAGACCTAATAAATCATGCATCACAAGAATTTGTCCATCAGTGACATTGCCGGCACCAATGCCGATAACGGGAATATTGAGTGATCCGGTAATAGTTTTTGCTACGGAAACGGGGACGCATTCTAATACAGCTAGTTGTGCTCCTGCGGCTTCAAGCGCCATAGCATCTTGCTTAAGTTGCTCTGCAGCAGCTTCTTCTCGACCTTGTACTTTATAGCCACCAAACACATTAACAGATTGAGGGGTTAAGCCTAGGTGAATACAAACAGGCACTGCGCGTTCAGTGAGCATTTTGACTGTAGGAATAAGCCAGCTTCCTCCTTCAATTTTGACCATATTCGCTCCCGCTTGCATTAAAATAGCTGCGTTAAGACAGGCTTGCTCTGGAGTGGAATAAGACATAAAAGGCATATCAGCAATTAAGAAAGCGTTAGGGGCGCCTGCTCTTACACAACGGGTATGATAGGCAATTTGCTCAACGGTGACAGGTAATGTGCTGTCATGACCTTGTAGTGTCATACCGAGTGAATCACCAATTAACATGGCAGGAATACCTTCATTGGCAAATAGACGAGCAAAGCTAGCATCATAAGCCGTGATAGTGGCAAACTTTTTCTTTTCTTGTTTATAGCGATTGAGCGTAGATAGCGTAACCGGCTTCATGATAATAAACTCCATGGCGTGTTGCGTGTAAATTGAGTTATTTATGTCAGTTAATTATTTGTTTATTAAAGAGAATATGACATAAATAAAAAACATTAACTGCTGATTGTAGCATCTACGTACTAAAAACGAAGAAAAAGTCGTGAATTGAATAATAAAAAATAGAAATAAAAAATATTTTGATATTTATCCAAGAATTAGAAATGGTGATATAACAGGCGGGAGGGAAGGGCGTATTTTATCACTTATGGGGAGGGATAACGCGATAAAGGAACAGTACAAGAGAGTTGTGAACGGGGTTGATACTGTCAGTCAACAGCACCAACCATTAACATCAAACACGCTTATTATGTGGTATCACCACTTTTCCATACCATTTTTAGGTACGAGCGCTAATCTGTCTGCTAATCGTTCTCCGTCATCAGGGAAACAAAGTTCAGGTGCTAAATCCGCCAATGGATAAAGCATAAATTCACGCACCTTAAGTCCATAATGAGGCACAGTTAAACGTTCGGTCTGTATAACTTGATCACCAAATAACATGATATCTAAATCAAGGGTACGAGGTCCCCAACGATTACCTGCTTTTCTTTCACGACCATGGGCAAGTTCAATTGCTTGTGTATGGTCGAGCAACTCTTCTGGGGCTAAAGTAGTATCAACGGCGACAGCCATATTGAGATAATCGGGTTGATCTTGAGGTCCCATAGGGCGTGTGCGATACCAAGGTGATTGGGCAATCAGTGTAGTATTAGGGATTTCACTAATCGCTTTTATCGCCGATTTTACTTGCTGTTCTGGTGAGTTTAAATTACTGCCCAGAATAATATACACACGCTGTTGTTGCTTACTCATGTTTGTTCTCTTGTCTTGGTGCATTATTTTTTGCATTAGGGTGACGAGGACGTTTACGAGGACGTGTTCTTTTGCGTACCGGGCCTGGACCTAATTCAGAGACCATAGAGCGTTGTTGTGTATTGTTTGAAACCTGAAAATCAGCCCACCAAGCGGCTAATGCTTCCAGATCAGGATTTCTTTGTACATTAGCGCGTAATTCCAGTAGATCAAATGCTGCACGGAACTTAGGATGCTCAAGCAGTTTATTGGCTCGGCGCCCTTGACGCTTAGGTAAACGCTGCTGTAATTGCCAAATATCACGCATCGTGGTGGTGATACGTTTAGGGATCGCAATAGTACGACATTGCTCATCTAAAATATCATTCATCGCCATTGAGAAAGCATCGTAATAAGACAGTCCACTTTCTTGAGCCAGTTTTTCGGCATGCTCCACTAAGGGATACCATAGAATTGCTGCAAATAAGAATGCCGGATTTACGCGCATTTCTTTACTAATACGATAATCGGTATTCTTTAGCACCTGTTCGATCATTCTTTCCATTGGGGTATCTTGCTGCTCAGTGATCCTTGAGGCAACTAATGGAAAAAGAGGCTCTAAGAGTTGGAAATGGCGCATTAACCGATAGGTTTTATAACCATGTCCTGTTTGTAATAATTTCAGCGATTCTTCAAATAGGCGTGCTGAAGGAATATTACGTAATAGTGGTGCTAATTGGCTAATTGGCTCTGCAGTTTCCGGTGCGATACGCATATCCAGTTTACTGGCAAAGCGGATAGCTCTTAGCATCCGAACTGGATCTTCACGATAGCGAGTTTCAGGAGAGCCAATTAAACGAATAGTACCTGATTTAAGATCAGCCAAGCCCCCCACATAATCACGTACAGCAAAATCATCGACGCCGTAATAGAGACTATTTAAGGTAAAATCCCGACGAATAGCATCTTCTTCAATCGATCCGAAGATATTGTCGCGCAGCAACATACCGCTTTGTGCTTGTTGTGACTGATTGCGATCGGATGTTTCATGATCTTCATGAGAGCCACGGAAAGTAGCGACTTCAATCACTTCGGGGCCAAACATAATATGCGCTAGACGAAAGCGTCGACCTACTAAGCGGCTATTACGAAATAATCGACGAACTTCTTCTGGCGTTGCATTGGTAGCAATATCAAAGTCTTTTGGTTTTTTCCCTAATAATAGATCGCGTACACCACCACCCACTAAATAAGCCTGAAAGCCTGAATTATTCAGACGATAAAGAACTTTTAGTGCGTTATCACTGATGTCTTTACGCGAAATCGGGTGTTGATCTCTTGGGATCACAGTCATTGGCAAATCACTCCCGTTCGCCTTTTCGTTATTACTTTTGTTCTTACGGGGACGGTCTGCGGATAGGGCAGGACGCCGACGCACAGTCGTTTGTGTTTCTTTTTTAGGTCGGTCAGATGCAGTGACAGGCCTTTCACTCGCTACCGATTCTGTATCTGACGATGTTGTTTGTCGTCCTAGCAAATTACGGCAGAAATGCGCTACTCGGTTAAAAATATGACACCTCGAATAATTAAATCTAATAATTAAAAAATTAAGCGGCTAATCATAGCCTACTGAACATTTTTTGAGAATGCTTTGTGTGGGTTATTGTGCATCTTCATCATAATGTTAACGAATAATCTTGCCTGACAGCAACGGTTGACGAGGTAAGAAAATGTGCTCCATCAATATTATTCCTTGCTTATGGCCATCAGCTATAGTGATAGAATTATACGCAAATAACTTCTCTTTTATGTGAATAAACATCGTCATCACAGTGCGAATAGTCTGAGTTATTGTATCAAGAAGTATTAATTGGAGGATGATATTATTGATGTGAAAGCGCCAACGCTCATAATTTGTGTCAGCTTGAAGATAACGAGCCAATGCTGTAACCAAACCACCAAAACAAAGTTGGTTTATTAATAATGGCACTAAATGCCTAATACACACTGTCATCTTGGGTATTAACGTTTAGATTAAAGCCCCAGCACCTAAGTACTGAGGCTATACTCATTAATTAGCCAGCCATCTGTTTTTCACGGATTTCAGCTAATGTTTTACAGTCGATACAGAGATCGGCTGTTGGACGAGCTTCTAAACGGCGGATGCCGATTTCAACACCGCAAGACTCACAAAAGCCGAAGTCATCATCTTCAACTTTCTTCAGTGTTTTCTCAATTTTCTTTATGAGTTTACGTTCACGATCACGGTTACGCAGCTCAAGACTGAATTCTTCTTCTTGTGCAGCACGGTCAACAGGATCTGGGAAGTTGGCCGCCTCATCTTGCATATGAGTGACGGTACGGTTGACTTCATCCCTGAGCTGATTGCGCCAAGATTCAAGTATTAGCTTAAAATGCGCTAATTGGGCTTCGTTCATGTACTCTTCGCCCGGTTTTTCCTGATATGGCTCAACGCCAGCAATAGCGAGAATGCTCATGGACGATGTTTTACGCTTTTGCCCTTCTTGCATAATGCTTCTCCTACATACGCATTTTCTGAATAATCCCCCACCTTAAATAGGAAGGGAAAAAAATAGGGCGCTATAAATAGCAGATGCCCGCGCGGATAGCAATTATTCCTTTAATAAGTTTTCTCATGATGTGAAGGCACGCAAGTAAAAAGGCCATTTTAGTTAAAAAATACTTAACCAACACCATGAAAATGTATTAACCTTTTGAAATAAAAGGTAATTGCTTTCCAATTGTTAAATCGTACTCACTAATATTGATGCGATAACATAAAATTTCAACCCCAGCATCACATGCTTGTTTTAGCAATAAGTCATACTTAGGGTCAATCTCTTTAGCAACAGACACTTGTGTAATGCCAGTATGGGGGACAGCGTAAAATAAGATAGCCCTTAAGCCCGATTTTGCGATAGCGGTCAACTCTCGAAGGTGCTTTTGACCTCGCTCTGTTTTAGCGTCAGGAAAATAGCCCATTCCAGCATCTAATAAAGTGACCGATTTCACTTCAATATAGCAGTCAACTTTATGATTTGACTTAAGTAAAATATCAATACGGCTATTCTCACTGCCATACTTCACTTCGCGTCTTATCTCATCATAGTCAGATAATTCTGGAATATCGCCAGCTTCTATCGCATCGGCAATGATCGTATTAGCTCTTAAGGTATTAATACAGATCCAATCACCTGATTGAGTTTGGGTTAATTCCCAACTATGAGGATATTTTCTTTTGACATTCGATGACGTGGAATACCAAACTGTATCACCTGGAGTTGCGCATCCCGTCATCGCACCCGTATTAGCACAATGGAGCGTGAATTCTTCACCATTTGCCGTCACTACGTCTGCTAAAAAACGTTTGTATCGTTTTAATAAAGTGGCAGATTGTAGTGGTTGTTCAAATTTCATAATCACCCCGGTGAAAATACGTCCTTTAATAAAGGGCTAATGCTACAATGAGCCACAGAGAAAGTTAATCAGTTATGGAGCTTGTGTGCATCTATTGCCAATTTTTGAGGTAGCAGGATCTGTTGTTACTGCATTAAAACAATGTCCCCAAGTCTTACTTCACGCCCCCACAGGGGCGGGAAAATCAACCGCACTGCCGCTGTATTTGCTTCAACAAAATATATTTGATGGCAAAATTATTTTATTAGAGCCAAGGCGTATTGCGGCAAAAAGCATCGCTTATCGTTTAGCAAGTCAACTCAATGAAGAGGTGGGTAAAACGGTGGGGTATCGCATGCGTGCTGAAAGTAAAGTGAGTCAGCAGACGCGCCTTGAAGTGATCACCGAAGGGGTGTTGACACGTATGTTACAGCAAGATCCTGAACTGACAGGTGTAAGTTTAGTGATACTTGATGAATTTCATGAGCGGAGTTTGCAAGCAGATTTAGCGTTAGCACTGCTATTAGATGTGCAATCAGGATTACGTGATGATTTACGCCTTTTAGTGATGTCTGCAACATTAGATAATCAAAAATTAACTTCACTATTGCCGGATGCGCCAATGATTAGCTCTGAAGGGCGCAGTTATCCTGTTTCACGGCATTATTATCCTATTCAATCACACCTGCCTTTTGAACAAGAAGTTGCCACGATGGCGCGACGTTTGCTTACACAAGAGACGGGCTCTTTACTTGTTTTTTTGCCCGGTAGTGCAGAAATTATTAAAGTTGCGCAATTATTAGCTGACAAAGTGGATAAACACACCTTAATTTTTCCACTTTATGGAGCACTTTCATTAGCACAACAGCAACAGGCCATAGAGCCTGTAGAAAAGGGATATCGCAAAGTTGTATTAGCAACAAATATTGCAGAAACCAGTTTAACAATCGAAGGTATTCGCTTGGTGCTCGACAGTACCATTGAAAAACGTGCCCAGTTTGACTTAAAAAGTGGTGTAACAAGCTTATTGCGCCAACGAATAAGTCAAGCTTCACAAACGCAAAGAGCGGGGCGGGCAGGACGTCTTGAAGCCGGAATTTGTTGGCACTTAATCAGTCAGGAACAAGCTGAGCGCGGGGCAACTCACCAAGTACCTGAAATTTTATCTAGTGATCTCTCTTCGTTATGGCTTTCAATATTGCAATGGGGATGTCGTGATATAAACCAACTCTCTTGGTTAGATACGCCTACACCAGCAGCAATAAACGCAGCTAAAACATTATTGCAACGATTAGGTGCCATTGATAATCAAGGGGGATTAACCTCGCGGGGAGTACGTATGGCACAGTGGGGCATCGATCCCCGATTGGCGGCAATATTAGATTATGCTAGTGAAAAAAGTGAGCATCATCTTGCTACCGCAGCAAGGTTGTGTGCCATTTTAGAACAGCCACCAAGAGACAGAGAGATTAATCTTGAATGGCTGATCCAACAGAAAAATCATCAATGGTCACAGCGTGAAAAACAGCTATTACAGCAATGCAAAGGGCAATGTCGCCCAGAATTATTAGCATCACTATTGAGTGTCGGATTTGCAGATAGAATAGCCAAAAACCGTGATAATCAAGGTCGATTTCGCCTCGCTAATGGACAAGGCGCAATGATGGATAATACTCAACCAATGAGCCAATCGCCGTGGATTTTAGCACCATTGTTGTTGCAAAATGCACATTATGCGGATGTGCGAATTTTATTAGCCTTACCTATTGATATTAATGAAGTATCCTCTATCTTTCCGGAATTGATACAAGATAATACCACCGTTGAATGGGATGAAAAGCGCGGTACACTTCTTGCGTGGCAACAGCGCCAATTAGGCCAGTTAACCGTTAGCCAAATGCCATTAGATAAACCTAATAAAGCGCAAATGCAAACGGCATTATTAAATTGGTTACGTAAACAAGGATTAAGTGCTCTACCCTTAAGTGAAGCGAGCAAGCAACTGTTTATTCGCCTTGCTTTAGCGCAAAAGTGGTGCCCTGAGGCCAATTTACCTGTATTGAATGAAGCCGTTTTATTAGACTCATTAGAATTGTGGTTACAACCTGAATTAGGCGATACCCAATCACTTAAGGCACTGCTACAAATGGATATTAATGGGATAATTAAAAATCAGTTAACTTGGCATGAGCAACAATTATTGCAAGAGCTGTTCCCAACACACTATATTGCTCCAACGGGCACTAAAGTGATGATTAGGTATGATTTAGATAATCCGCCGATTATTGCTATCAGGATCCAAGAGGTTTATGGTGAAAAACAAAGTCCTATTGTGGCAAAAGGGCAATTACCTGTAGTGATGGAGTTACTTTCTCCAGCTATGCGACCTATCCAAAAAACACAAGATCTCGCTACTTTTTGGGCCGGAAGCTATACACAAGTACAAAAAGAGATGAAGGGGCGATATCCCAAACATTTGTGGTCAGATTCACCCGCAACAACGGCCCCCACTCGACGTGTAAAAAAATGGAGTTAGCGCGTATATATACGTGCTGAATAACAATTTGAGAGCTTTCCTGTGGGATAGCTTGGAAAAATAGCGACAATGTTAGGCTTCTTTACCCTAAGGGTGTGGTGAAGAGGTTTTAATGAGAGAAACTGTTCATGAGTAGAAAGAAAAAACCAGTAAAGAAAACCAATAGAAGGCGTTCTTGGTTTTGGTTATTTGTTAAAATCGCCATTGTGGTTGCGGTTTTAGTCGGCATCTATGGTGTTTATTTATATTCCCAAATTAAAGAGCGCCTTGACGGTAATGTATGGGAATTGCCTGCTGCCGTTTATGGACGTACTGTCAATTTAGAACCTGGCATGAACTATAGCCAAAAAGAGATGGTAAGCTTACTGGAAGGTATGCAGTATCGCCATGTCAATAAAATCACCCGTCCTGGGGAATTTGTGGTTAAAAATGGCACTATAGAGATGTTACGTCGACCGTTTGATTTTCCAGATGGTCGCGAAGAGCAAATTTTAGCGAAATTGACCTTTGAACAAAACTCATTGGTGAGTATCACCAATATGAATAACCAGCGTCAATTTGGTTTCTTCCGCCTCGATCCTAAGCTTATCACTATGATGCAATCGGCTAATGGTGAACAGCGTCTATTCTTAGCAAGAGATAAATTTCCTCAACTATTAGTCGATACATTAATTGCTACGGAAGATCGCCGTTTTTATGAGCATGATGGCATCAGTATTTATTCTATTGGTCGTGCGGTGTTAGCGAACTTTACCGCAGGTAGAGCGGTACAAGGGGGAAGTACTTTAACGCAGCAATTAGTAAAGAACTTATTCCTAACCAATGAAAGAACGCTAAAAAGAAAGCTTAATGAAGCCTATATGGCGATTATTATGGATGCGAGCTATAGCAAAGATCGTATTTTAGAGCTGTATCTTAATGAGGTGTTCTTAGGGCAAAGTGGTGATGAGCAAATTCGTGGTTTTCCATTGGCTAGCCTTTACTATTTTGGTCGACCTGTTGATGAACTAAGTCTTGATCAACAAGCATTATTGGTTGGAATGGTGAAAGGGGCTTCTGCATACAATCCATGGCGCAATCCTAAGGCTGCATTAGAGCGCCGTAATGTGGTACTAAAATTATTACAGACCCAACAAATTATCGATCAAGAGCTTTATGATGTATTAAGCGCACGTCCTTTAGGAGTAAAACCTCGTAGCGAAGCGCTAACGCCACAACCGGCATTTATGCAGTTAGTTCGTCAAGAGCTACAAACTAAATTAGGTGATCAGGTTAAAGATTTATCGGGGACTAAAATTTTTACAACGCTTGATCCTGTTTCACAAGATGCAGCGGAAAAAGCGGTAGAAACGGGAGTTGCTGATTTACGTAAAACACGCAAAATCAACGATCTCGAAGGCGCGATGGTCGTTGTAGATCGCCTCAGTGGTGAGGTTAGGGCGTTAGTGGGCGGTTCACAACCACAATATGCCGGTTTTAATCGTGCCATGTCCGCTCGTCGTTCAATTGGCTCATTAGCAAAACCGGCAACTTATTTAACCGCATTAAGTGAGCCTGAGCGTTTTCGTTTAAATACCTGGTTGGCGGATGAACCTATTTCAGTGCCTATTCCGGGAGGAAAACCATGGCAACCACGTAACTACGATCGTGGTTATAAAGGGCGATTAATGTTGGTGGATGCTCTTGCTACATCACGTAATGTACCAACGGTTAATCTTGGTTTAGAAGTCGGGTTAGACCAAGTGATCAAAACGTGGATCAAACTAGGTGCCCCTGCAGAAAATTTAGAAAAAGTACCAGCGATGTTACTTGGCGCACTAAACTTAACTCCAATGGAAGTGGCGCAAACTTTCCAAACAATCGGAAGTTTAGGTAATCGCGCTAAATTATCGGCATTGCGCTCCGTTATCAACCAAGATGGTACGGTGCTTTATCAAAGCTACCCGCAAGCAGAAACAACGGTTTCTCCACAAGCAGCATATATGACACTGTTTGGTATGCAACAGGTGGTTAATTCAGGTACAGCAGCACGAGCATTAAAACCTAAATTTGGTCAATATAACCTTGCAGGTAAAACCGGAACCACCAACGACTTACGTGATAGCTGGTTTGCGGGTATTGATGGTAAAGAAGTCACTATTGCATGGATGGGACGTGATAATAATGGCCCAACTAACTTAACAGGATCGACAGGGGCATTGATCCTTTATCGTCATTATTTAGAAAATCAAACACCATTAACATTAAATCCACCTGTACCAGAAGATATAGCACAGATGTCGATTAATGCTGAAGGTAACTTTGTTTGTTATGGTGGCGGCGTGCGTACATTACCTGTGTGGACAGCAGATCCTGATAGCCTCTGTACACCGTTACCACAAGAGAGCGACGGCGACGATAGTGCGGCGCCTAAATGGTTACGCGATCTGTTTTCTGAGTAATTATTCACAATACTATTGAGATAAAAAATATCCTCCTGCAATCGCGGAGGATATTTTTTTGCCAGCAATACCAGCAATAAATGCTATTTAAGTAATGAAAGATTACGCTTTCATTTTGCTAAAGGCATATTCAGCCGCATCGATAGTACGTTGAATATCTTCTTTGCTATGAGCGATAGACATAAAGCCTGCTTCAAAAGCCGACGGAGCGAGGTAAATACGTTTTTCTAACATTAAGTGGAAGAACTGTTTAAAGCGTTCGACATCGCAGTTCATTACGTCTTGATAGCAGGTCACTTCTTTGGCATCGGTAAAGAATAAACCAAACATACCGCCTACATGGTTCACTACCATAGGGATACCTGTTTGTTGTGCTTTTTCAAGTAAGCCATTCGCTAACATAGTGGTAAGTTCATCCAGTGTTTGGTGAACTCCCGGTTGTGAAACTTCTTGCAAACAAGCTAGACCCGCCGCCATCGCAATAGGGTTACCCGATAATGTTCCCGCTTGGTAGACAGGACCGATAGGGGCTAATTGAGACATCACTTCTTTATGTCCGCCGAAGGCGCCTACAGGCATGCCACCACCTATAATTTTACCTAAACAGGTCAAGTCAGGATCAATATCGTAATAAGCTTGTGCGCCGCCTAATGCGACACGAAAACCTGTCATTACTTCATCAATAATCAGTAATGCACCAAATTCATCACATAATGCACGTAATCCCGGTAGAAAATCGGCTTTAGGTGGAACACAGTTCATATTACCGGCAACGGGTTCAACAATAATACAGGCGATTTCTTCCGGATAATTTTCAAATGCTTGACGTACTGAATTTAAATCGTTGTAAGTACAAGTTAAAGTGTGTTTAACAAAATCAGCAGGAACGCCTGGAGAGTTTGGTTGTCCCATCGTCAATGCACCAGATCCTGCTTTGACTAATAAGCAGTCTGCATGTCCATGGTAACAGCCTTCAAATTTAATGATTTTGTCACGACCCGTGTAGCCACGAGCAAGACGAATGGCACTCATGGTGGCTTCTGTACCTGAGTTCACCATACGAACCATATCCATCGAAGGCACTAACTCAGTGACTAAATTTGCCATTTCCACTTCAGCAGCCGTAGGAGCACCAAAGCTTAAGCCTTTTTGCACCGCATCAGTTACAGCGTGGCGAATAGCGGGGTGATTGTGGCCTAATACCATCGGTCCCCATGAACCGACATAGTCAAGATAAGCACGTCCATCGGCATCATAAATATACGCACCATTAGCACGTTCAATAAAAAGCGGTGTGCCACCAACACCGTTAAATGCTCTAACCGGTGAATTGACGCCACCAGGTATCACTTGTTGTGCGAGATTATAAAGCGTTTCAGACTTGCTCATGTCAGACTCCTAATGATGGGTGAGCGTAAGATTAACGCCTATTCTAAAGCACAGTGCAGATGAAGCCAAATACACGACAACAACATTTTGATTTATCATTGTTATTGTTCGAGTTGGCACTCATTAATAATGAAAAGTTGTGTATCAAAAAGTGCATTTTGTCCACAACAAACTTGAAGGTTAAGAGCAGGTATTAGATAATCATCACATTATATCAGCAAGAAGCATCAATTTTTGCTGGCTGTTTTTTACTGGATTATCCAGTCTGGAGTGAACAATGAGTGATGATATGGCTCTGCCGTTACAATTTACAGATGCGGCTGCAAATAAAGTAAAAGATCTAATTGCGGATGAAGAAAACCCAAATCTGCGTCTACGTGTTTATATCACCGGTGGTGGCTGTAGCGGATTCCAGTATGGTTTTACCTTTGATGATGCCATGAATGAAGGTGATATGACCATAGAAAAACAAGGCGTTGCCTTAGTTATTGATCCAATGAGCTTGCAGTATTTAGTGGGTGGCTGTGTTGATTATACTGAAGGCCTTGAGGGCTCACGTTTTATCGTCACCAATCCTAATGCGAAAAGCACTTGTGGTTGTGGTTCATCGTTTAGTATCTGATTTTTATATTATTTGACGTCGTGGCAATGCTGCCGTGCCACGGCGTTAGCAATCCCCACATCTTTATATATGCTCCGCTCACTGCACGTTATTGGTTGTGTTGCAGCTTGCCTACGACTATTGTCTGTTAACCTCTTCAATCTTCATTTAAATAGTTAATTGACTTTAAAATGAGTGGATTGCGATAGCCTCACAAATCTGTTGAGCCGCATAAATAATACGTGGTGCTGGTCTGCTAAAACTATCTTCATCAATAGCGATAATAGGAATATCTAGTTGAGGTTGCCAAAATTGTTGTATTGCGGCAACTTGGTTTGGTTTACCACTAAATAAAATCAAATCAGGTTTTTTACTGATCACTTGCTCGCGGCTGACTTGTGGCCAAGGAACTGCACTATTCGCAAAAATATTTTCGCCGCCACAAAGTTCGGTAATCTCATTTTGTAATGAATGTTTTGATGTCGTAAATAGGGGTTGCATACCAAACTGAATAAAGACTTTTTTCTTCGCTTGATGAGGCGTCGTTGAAGCGTACTTTTGCTGTAATTCTTGATATTGCTGACGTAATTTTTGTGCACTTGCTAAAGCGACTTCAGGATGAGTGCTGTAAGAAGAAAGTCGGGTAAGATCGTCAATGATTTCTTCGATACTGTGTGGATCAGAGTAAATAATAGGGATACCTAATGATTTTAACTGATCGAGCGGTCGTTGAGGATTACCGCTTGGCCATGCAATAATTAAATCAGGTTTTAATAGCAAAATGCGTTCTACATTAATGCCTTGCCAGTCGGCAACTTGTACGAGATCTTTTGCTGCTTGTGGATAATCAGAATAAGCGCTCGCCGCAACCATATTCTCTCCCATACCTGCGGCATAAGCCATTTCCGTGGCAGACGGGGATAAAGTAATAACACGTTGTGCGGGAGTGGCTGCGATAACATAACAAGGTGTCAATATCAGGCTTAGCAGCAGTGCAAAAGTGTTTAAGAAACGCATTTTTCTCGTCTTTATAGTCAAATATACCCGTCTATTTTTATCTTACCTGCTGAGCTAAAAGAGAGACGGGTTTGTTAAGCGGCTTATCGATTAAATAAATTAAAACTGAGTCTCTGTTTTTAATTTATCAAGCATAGTAGTGACCATTAAGCTTGATTGTTGTGCGGCAACAGATAAAAACTCATCAAAACTTAAATGCGATTCTTTATCTGCCACATCTGAAATGGCACGAACAACAACAAAAGGTGTATCAAATTGATGGCAAACATGTCCAATAGCGGTTGATTCCATCTCAACAGCGACGACTTCTGGAAAAGTACGACGAATACGTGCTAATGGCTCGGCACCATTAATAAAAGCATCGCCACTACAGATTAATCCACGCACGGCATTTAATTTTAGTGATCCAATACACTCTTGAGCAATATTGACCAGTTTGGGATCGGCAATAAATGCCGGTGGGTATTGTGCCATTTGTCCTGGTTCATAACCGAAAGCAGTAACGTCGGCATCGTGATAACGTACTTCTGTTGATACGACAATATCGCCAACATTTAATTTTGCATCTAACCCACCTGCAGAGCCGGTGTTGATCACAACATCAGGGCGAAAATGTTCAAGTAATAGTGTGGTACCGATGGCGGCAGCCACTTTACCAATACCTGATTTTAGTAATGCAACATCTACACCATTGATTTTGCCAGTATAAATTTCACAACCACCACGAGAGACTATTTCGCAGTTTTCAATTTGTTCACGCAGAAGTTTGACTTCTTGTTCCATTGCACCTATTACGCCAACTCTCATTGTGTCATACTCCCTTGTAGGTTAATAATATATAGCGTTAACCAAGAGTTTATCATTTATCGCAAAAACACGATATAACGCAGCGAATTCGTTTCATCGATACCAGAAAGAGGATAGAAATGATCGATTTTAAACTGAAGTTAAATTATCAACGCAAATATAACAGCAGTGATATCGATATTGATGATGAAATGCAGATCTCGCGCCAATTTGAAAGCGATCGTGGGCGTATTATTAATTCAGCGGCGATCCGTCGGTTACAACAAAAAACACAGGTATTTCCATTAGAGCAAAATTCGGCGGTACGAAGTCGATTAACCCATTCGCTGGAAGTACAACAAATAGGCCGTTATATCGCTAAGCAAATAATCGGCGAACTAAAAAAGCATAATAAATTAGAAGAATATGGCTTAAATGAACGGATTGATAGCGTTGAAAGTTTAATTGAAATGGCGTGTTTAATGCACGATATTGGCAATCCTCCTTTTGGTCATTTTGGTGAAGCTGCAATTAAACATTGGTTTCGTAAGGTGTTAGCACCTGATGCTTCCATAGAATTTGATAATTGTCCTTTTTTACCTATTCGCTATTCAGCAGATCGACATTTAAATGAATTAAAACAGACTTTACGTCAAGACTTATGCCATTTCGAAGGCAATGCTCAGGCAATTCGCATGGCGCATCACTTGTTAAAACTCAATTTAACCTATGCGCAAATTGGCTGTGTTTTAAAATATACACGTCCAGCTTATTGGCAAGGTGCTACGCCGAAAGAATTTAGCTATTTAATGAAAAAACCAGGTTATTACTGGTCTGAGGCTGAATTTGTTAAGGAAGTACAAGAGAAACTTGCAATGAAAGATTTTTGTCGTTTCCCTCTGACTTATATTATGGAAGCGGCAGATGATATTTCTTATTGTATTGCTGATTTAGATGATGCGGTAGAAAAAGGTATTTTTGATATCAATCGTTTAGTGCAGTTATTAAAAAATGCATGGAGTGAAAGTGGTGCGGTAACAGAAGGTGATCTGTTTGATATCACTGTTAATCGAGCTTTTAAGAAAGTTGATCAAAATGAAGCTAAGCGTAGCATGCAAGATCAATTTTTTATGTATTTGCGCGTCTATATTACCGGAAAACTAGTACCTTACACCGCCTATCGCTTTATCAAGAACTTACCTCAAGTTTATGAGGGCAGCTTTAACCACGCTTTACTGGAAGGAAAGAGTGCTGAACATCGTTTATTGGCAACGTTAAAACGAGTGGCGCAAAAGTGGGTATTTAGTCACCCCGAAGTTGAAGAGCTTGAAATGAAGGGCTATCGAGTGATCAGTGGGTTATTGGATATTTATAAGCCATTGCTTTTATTATCGACCGATGATTTTCTAAGACTACATAAATATAATGAACATCCTCATTATGTTATTGAGACGCGTTTATATCATAAGCTTTCGATTAAACATAAGCTTGCTTATAATGAAGCATTAGAAAAAATTTACGATATTAATAGTGAAGAGGGAAAAACCTTAGAGTTTTATTATCGTACAAGATTGATACAAGATTATATCAGTGGTATGACCGACCATTATGCATATGAAGAATATAGAAAATTAATGGTATGTGATTAATGTGTAATCGATTGAAATATCTATCATATTGATTAATGATAATTTTTAGATTTTTCTTAGAGATAGTTACGCGTTATTAAAATAACAGAAAATATTTGTTATTAATTGTAAATATATTCAATGTAAACGTTATATATAATAGTTTTTAGTTATAGAATAATATTAAATCTATATAAAAGAGTACTTCTACTTGTTAGCATAAAAATATTTTTCGATTTCATAAAAATATTGCTTATATCAGTTAAGTAAATAACTTGTTCGATGGTATACTCTCCTCATATCTTATTCTAAATGGTCTAGTAAACACTTAATTCTGTTTGCGGAGTGAAAATGTCAAACTAGGCTGTTTTAGAGTTAATCCGCAATAGATTCATAAAATTTAATACTATGGTGCAGTTTTATTCCCCTAAAAAACGTCCTGCTAAAAAACAGGTAAAAAACTTGGCGGTAACCGCTAATGCATTGGATGCTAACGGTCAAGGTATTGCTCATGCTGAGGGCAAAACCATTTTTGTTAAAGGATTACTTCCACAAGAAACTGCACGCATTCGTTTGACCGAAGAAAAACGCCAGTTTGCCAAGGGAGAAGTGATCACACGATTAACCACAAACCCAGAAAGAGTGACACCACCCTGTCAGTACTATCAACATTGTGGTGGGTGCCAGCAACAACATGTGCCTATTGATTGGCAACGTACCACTAAAGCTGAGGTTTTATCACATCTTATTAAACGTGAAACTAATGTGGTCATTTCAGCACAGCCTGTTATTGCCGGTGCGGAGTATGGCTATCGGCGCCGAGCAAGATTAGGGTTACGTTATCACCCTAAAAAGGGTTTGGTAATGGGATTTCGCCAAGCACTTTCTAATGACTTAGTGATGGTCACCCAATGCCCAGTATTAAAACCACAACTTAATGCACTGTTATTGCCACTGTGGCAGTGTTTAAAGCAACTCTCTGTCGTGCGTGATTTAGGTCATGTGGAATTAGTGTTAGCAGATAATGGGCCATTAGTGATTTTGCGTCATTTATCACCGCTATCTGAGGGTGATAAGCAATTGTTAGATGATTTTTCTCATCACGCTCAAGTGATGATATATCTGGCGGGTGATAATGGTGAGATCGCACAATTAACAACGATTGAGAAGGAACCCTTCTATCAGATAGAGGGTCTAAAATTACACTTTGCACCAACGGATTTTATTCAAGTTAATGATGAAATAAATCATAAGATGGTTGCTCAAGCGATAGCATGGCTCGATTTATCGCCAAACGATCGCGTACTAGACTTGTTTTGTGGCATGGGTAACTTCACATTACCTATGGCAAAGCGTGTTGATAAAGTCGTTGGTGTCGAAGGTGTTCCTGCACTGGTGGCAATGGCGAAAAAAAATGCTGAACTTAATCAATTAGATAATGTTCAGTTTTGGCATGCTGATTTATCCGCCGATTTTTCTGCTATGCCTTGGGCACAGGAAGGATTTAATAAAGTTCTGCTAGATCCCGCAAGAGCGGGAGCTGCACAAGTGATGTCACATATTGTGACGTTATCCGCAGAAAAAATTGTGTATGTTTCCTGTAATCCGACCACGTTAGCCAGAGATAGTAAGATATTATTAGATTCCGGATATCAGCTAACCCAGTTAAGAATGTTGGATATGTTTCCACAAACAGGGCATCTGGAATCAATGGCATTGTTTATTCGCAAATAAACAGATAGCCACTCAATAAGTCGCAGATAAGATTTATATCGAGTAGGGAGAGAATATGGTTGCAGTTAGAAGTGCTCACTTAACACCTGCAGGGGAGTTTGCCGTTGATAAATGGGTTAATAGCTTGAATTTAACTCATGCGAATGCGGGGAGTGAAATCATGCAAACCTGGGAATACTGTCATCGTACTGTTCTGGGCCGTGAAGATGCGCAACTGTTGCTATGGCGCGGTGTTGAGATGGTTGAACTTCTTTCGACACTCAGTATGGATAAAGATAGCATGAGGGCAGCACTTCTCTTCCCACTTGCTGAAGAAGATCTTATTAACCAGGAAGTTATCACTGAACATTTTGGTGAGGCGATATGGAATTTAGTGCGTGGCGTAATGGAGATGGATGCTATTCGCCAGCTTAAAGCGACACATACCAACGAAACTAGCTCAGTACAAGTCGATAATGTACGCCGTATGTTATTGTCTATGGTAGAAGATTTTCGTTGTGTAGTTATTAAACTCGCAGAGCGGATTGCCCATTTACGTGAAGTGAAAGATGCCACTGAGGATGAACGAGTCTTAGCGGCAAAAGAGTGTTTTAATATCTATGCACCATTAGCCAATCGATTGGGGATTGGACAATTAAAATGGGAGCTTGAAGATTTCTGTTTCCGTTATCTTCATCCTGATGAATATAAGCAAATTGCAAATTTACTGCATGAACGCCGTATTGATCGCGAACAGTATATTGATAATTTCGTCAGTACGGTGCGTGGTTATATGCAGCAAGAGAATATTGAAGTCGATATCTACGGACGTCCCAAGCACATCTATAGTATTTGGCGAAAAATGAAGAAAAAAAATCTCGCCTTTGATGAGCTATTTGATGTTCGTGCGGTACGTATTGTTGTCGAACGCCTACAAGATTGTTATGCCGCTTTAGGTATTGTACATACTCATTTTCGTCATTTACCCGATGAATTTGATGATTATGTTGCCAATCCAAAACCAAATGGTTACCAATCTATTCATACGGTAGTACTTGGCCCTGAAGGTAAAACCGTTGAGATCCAAATACGTACTCGTCAGATGCATGAAGATGCTGAATTAGGTGTTGCAGCGCATTGGAAATATAAAGAAGGTGCTACTGGTGCAACAACCAAAGGCGGGACGGGAAGTTATGAAAATCGTATTGCGTGGTTACGTAAATTAATTGCATGGCAAGAAGAGATGGCTGATTCTGGTGAAATGCTAGATGAAGTACGTAGTCAAGTATTTGATGATCGCGTCTATGTCTTTACGCCAAAAGGGGATGTGATTGATTTACCTGCAGGCTCGACACCATTAGATTTTGCTTATCATATTCATAGTGATGTTGGTCATCGCTGTATTGGTGCTAAAATCGGCGGGCGCATCGTTCCATTTAGCTATCAGCTACAAATGGGCGATCAAATTGAAATTATTACTCAAAAACACCCTAATCCAAGCCGAGACTGGCTAAACCCTAATCTTGGTTATGTGACAACCAGTCGTGGAAGAGCGAAGATCCACAATTGGTTCCGTAAACAAGATCGCGATAAAAATATTATTGCAGGCCGCCAAATCTTAGATAATGAATTAGCGCCGCTTGATATTAATATGAAAGAAGCAGAAAAACTGCTGATTGCTCGTTATAACGTCCATAGTCTTGATGAAGTGCTGGCAGGCATAGGCGTTGGTGATATCCGTATCAATCAATTAGTCAATTTCTTACAAAGTAAGCTGAATAAAGCCACAGCGGAAGATGAAGACAAAGAGGCGTTACGCTCATTAGAAAATAAAACGGCTACACCAAAAACAACCACGTCAGGTGGTGGCAGTATTGTGGTCGAGGGTGTCGGGAACTTAATGCATCATATCGCACGTTGTTGCCAACCTATTCCGGGCGATAATATCGTTGGATTTATTACCAAAGGACGTGGTATTTCAATTCACCGTGCAGATTGTGATCAATTAGCTGAGTTACTTTCTCACGCACCAGAGCGTATTGTCGATGCGGTGTGGGGTGAGAATTACTCAAGTGGTTATTCATTAGTGGTGCGGGTTGTGGCTAATGATCGTAGTGGTTTATTACGCGATATCACCACTATTTTAGCTAATGAAAAAGTGAATGTGCTGGGAGTTAGTAGCCGCAGTGATGTGAAGCAACAAATAGCGACCATTGATATGAATATTGAGATTTATAATCTCCAAGTATTAGGGCGTATTTTAGCGAAACTCAATCAATTACCTGATGTCATAGAAGCCAAACGCTTTTCTCATTAAGACATTGGTCACCTTAACGGATAAAATGCCAAGCACAATGTGTCTTGGCATTTTTTTACGAAATTTTGTTAACTCGACATAACGATCACTTTTATATACAAGGCCAGATAATGTCAGAAAACCGTGAAATTTTACGTTTATTAGCCATTATGGCGCAATTACGTGATCCTCAAACAGGCTGTGAGTGGGATAGGGTACAAACCTTTGACACCATAGCCCCCTATACATTAGAAGAAACCTATGAAGTACTGGATGCTATTGCCCGCAAAGATTTTAGCGCACTTAAAGAGGAGTTAGGGGACTTACTCTATCAGGTCGTTTTTTATGCCAGAATGGCGCAAGAACAGCAATTATTTGATTTTAATGATGTCTGCGAAGCTATCAGCAATAAATTAGAACGTCGTCATCCACATATTTTTGCTACAGAAAATGAAAATAATTTAGCGACTGAAAAGCATCGTTGGGAAAAAATCAAGGCTCAAGAGCGTGAAGCGAAAGCACAATATTCATTACTTGATGATATTCCTGCTACTTTACCGGCACTGATGAAAGTAGAGAAAATACAAAAGCGCTGTGCCTCCGTTGGCTTTGATTGGCACGAGCTTTCTCCTGTATTAGATAAAGTGTATGAAGAAATAGATGAAGTGATGGCAGAAGTGAAAAAAGCCCCTAGAGATGATCAACGTATTGAGGATGAGTTGGGGGATTTGCTTTTTTCTGTGGTTAATTTATCGCGCCATTTAAAACAAAAGCCAGAGCAGGCACTTAATCGAGCTTGTCGTAAATTTGAGCAACGGTTTAGGTTTGTTGAAAAAATGCTCACAGAGCAGGGTATAAACATAGAAAATGCTTCATTAGAAGAGATGGAGATCAGTTGGCAAAAAGCGAAGGAAAAAGAAATTGAGTGAAGAATGACTCATCATTATTTGTTTTTGTGACATTAAGTGCGAAAAATAATAGATGAAATCTCATTGTTTTTGCTCACTTTTTATAAAAAATTATAAAAGGCGAAATTATAAAAGGTAATTTCGCTTTTTTTATTTTAGGTGGCTTTAAATATTGTTGTTGCATTTGATTTGCTAAAAAGTGTGATTAACCTCAAAAAAATTAAAAGCATGATCATAAGCAAAAGATATGTCACGAAACCTGCTACACTTTATATCGTGAAAAAAATAAAGCATCTATTCTTTAAAAGTGATATCTTAGCTGAAAGGATTAAGCTAAAATGCTTGAGAAATATTTTCACGGGTTTAGTTGATTGAATTTTTACTGTTTTTTCGTGTTTAAACGGATAAGTAATGTGATGAAAAAGAACTTTATACAACTAAGAATGTTTGTAGCGAAAATAAGGTTCGGGTATACTGTGTTCCCGTCCAGTTATATCCATCATCCAAATACACCTAAACTTTCAGGTTCAGCATGAAAACGAATTATATTTTTGTGACCGGCGGGGTCGTATCCTCTCTGGGTAAAGGCATTGCCGCAGCCTCTTTAGCAGCTATACTAGAAGCCCGTGGACTCAATGTCACCATGATGAAGTTAGATCCGTATATTAACGTCGATCCAGGTACAATGAGCCCAATTCAACACGGAGAAGTCTTCGTCACTGACGATGGAGCTGAAACTGATCTTGACTTAGGCCATTACGAGCGCTTTATTCGCACGAAAATGACGCGTCGTAATAACTTTACGACCGGCCGTGTATACTCAGAAGTGCTACGCAAAGAGCGTCGTGGTGACTATCTTGGTGCTACTATCCAAGTTATTCCTCATATTACTAATGAAATCAAAGAACGCATCATCCGTGGCGGTGAAGGTCATGATGTCGTGTTAGTTGAAGTTGGTGGTACTGTCGGTGATATCGAATCACTTCCTTTCTTAGAAGCTATCCGTCAAATGGCGGCAGAAGTAGGGCGTGAGCATACTTTCTATCTGCACTTAACATTAGTGCCTTATTTAGCGGCTTCGGGTGAAGTAAAAACCAAACCAACGCAACACTCTGTAAAAGAGTTACTCTCGATTGGTATTCAACCAGATGCATTAATTTGTCGCTCAGATCGCGTTATTCCAGCTAATGAACGCGCCAAAATTGCACTGTTTTGTAATGTTCCCGAGAAAGCGGTTATCTCATTAAAAGATGTCGATTCCATTTATAAAATCCCTGCACTCTTGAAATCGCAAGGATTAGATGATTATATCTGTAAACGATTCAGCTTAGATTGCCCAGTGGCAAATCTGTCTGAATGGGAACAGGTTATCTACGAAGAAGCCAACCCTGAAGGCGAAGTTACCATTGGTATGGTTGGTAAATATGTTGAATTACCAGATGCCTATAAATCAGTGATTGAAGCATTAAAACATGGTGGTTTCAAAAGCCGTGTTGCGGTAAATATCAAATTAATTGATTCTCAAGATGTGGAAACTCGTGGTGTAGAAATCCTAAAAGGGTTAGACGCAATCTTAGTTCCAGGTGGTTTTGGTGAACGTGGTGTTGAGGGCAAAATTATGGCAGCTCGATATGCACGTGAAAATAAAATCCCTTATTTAGGCATCTGTTTAGGTATGCAGGTGGCTATGATTGAATTTGCACGCAATGTTGCCAATATGGAAGATGCTAACTCCACAGAGTTTGCACCTGATTGTAAATACCCAGTTATTGCGCTTATTACTGAATGGCGTGATGAGAATGGCAATCTTGAAGTGCGTACAGAAAATAGTGACTTAGGTGGAACAATGCGCCTTGGTGCACAACCTTGTCATTTAAGTGGCGATAGTTTAGTGCGTACTCTGTATGGTAAAAATACGATTACAGAGCGTCATCGTCATCGTTATGAAGTGAATAATCTACTGTTAAAACGTATCGAAGATGCGGGTTTACGTATTGCAGGTCGTTCAGTTGATAACAAGCTGGTGGAAATTATTGAAAATCCAAATCATCCTTGGTTTGTTGCTTGTCAATTCCACCCTGAGTTTACCTCAACGCCACGTGACGGCCATCCGTTATTTGCTGGCTTTGTGAAAGCAGCCTTTGACTACCAAAAAGGCTTGCTAAAATAGGATATGTGAGAAGAGAGCGCGTATCTCTCTTCTCGGAAATTTAACTTGTACAGAGGAAAACCGTATGTCCAAAATCGTTAAAGTACTTGGTCGTGAAATTATCGATTCTCGTGGCAACCCAACAGTTGAAGCTGAAGTTCACTTAGAAGGTGGTTTTGTTGGTATGGCGGCGGCTCCATCAGGCGCATCAACAGGTTCTCGTGAAGCTTTAGAATTACGTGATGGCGATAAGTCACGTTTCTTAGGTAAAGGTGTTCTGAAAGCGGTTGAAGCTGTTAATGGACCAATCGCTAAAGCTCTTTTGGGTCAAGATGCTAAAGACCAAGCTAATATCGATAAAATCATGATCGATTTAGATGGTACTGAAAACAAATCAAACTTTGGTGCAAACGCAATCCTAGCTGTTTCTTTAGCAAACGCAAAAGCAGCTGCTGCAGCGAAAGGTATGCCTTTGTATGAGCATATTTCTGATCTGAACGGTACTCACGGTCAATACTCAATGCCTTTACCAATGATGAATATCATCAATGGTGGTGAGCATGCTGATAACAACGTTGATATCCAAGAGTTTATGATCCAACCTGTTGGCGCTCCTACTCTGAAAGAAGCGGTTCGTATGGGTTCTGAAATCTTCCATCACTTAGCAAAAGTGCTGAAAGCAAAAGGCATGAACACCGCGGTAGGTGATGAAGGTGGTTATGCGCCAAACTTAGAATCTAATGCGGCTGCATTAGCGGCTATCAAAGAAGCAGTAGAAGCTGCGGGTTATGTTTTAGGTAAAGATGTAACTCTGGCTATGGACTGTGCTGCATCTGAATTCTATAACAATGAGACTGGTAACTACGAACTGAAAGGCGAAGGTAAAACTTTCACTTCACAAGAATTCACTCATTACTTAGAAGAGCTGACTAAACAGTATCCAATCGTTTCTATCGAAGATGGCTTAAACGAATCTGACTGGGATGGTTTCGCATACCAAACTAAAGTACTTGGTGACAAAATCCAACTGGTTGGTGACGACCTGTTTGTAACTAATACTAAGATCCTAAAAGAAGGTATCGATAAAGGTATTGCTAACTCTATCCTGATCAAATTCAACCAAATCGGTTCACTGACAGAAACGTTAGCTGCTATCAAAATGGCGAAAGACGCAGGTTATACTGCTATCATCTCTCACCGCTCTGGTGAAACAGAAGATGCAACTATCGCTGATTTAGCAGTAGGTACAGCAGCAGGCCAAATCAAAACAGGTTCTATGAGCCGTTCTGACCGTGTTGCTAAATATAACCAGCTGATCCGTATCGAAGAAGCATTAGGTAGCAAAGCACCTTTCAATGGTCTGAAAGAAGTTAAAGGCCAAGCATAATCGTAATTTCGATTAGAAAGATTTATTAATTTTAAATGGGTGAATGTATTGTTCACCCATTTTTTTTGGCGCTAGATAGGGAAAGTAGGATATTTACACTAGAACAATGGAATAAAAAGTGTGATGCGTAAGAGAAAATAGTGTTCAATTTTTACTCTTTTATTAATAAATCGGTTAATTCTCGTGGATCAGATCCCAATTATAACTTTTGCACATTTTCAATGGAGTGAAATGTTTTTATATTTCACATATAACCTATTTCGTTAACAATTATGGCTTAGTGAACTTAATGTTCACGTCAGCTAATGTGGAGTATTATCATGGATGCGTCCAATTTAGCCCCATCGGCGAAATCAAGCCCGATAAACAAACGAGGGTTAATTATTTTAGCAATCGACGTTGTACTACTGCTGTTATTGCTAGAATTTTTACCCTACGATCCAAAAGCTAATGCAGGTTTAGCGTTAATGGTGTTTGTGGGTGTGTTATGGCTGACAGAAGCTATTCACGTAACTATTACAGCGTTGTTTATTCCAATCCTTGCGGTAGTGCTCGGGTTAATGAACACCAATGAATCGCTAAAATCTTTTGCTAATCCGATTATTTTCTTATTCTTCGGTGGATTTGCATTAGCAACAGCGCTTCATATTCAAGGATTAGATCGCTTAATCGCTAACCGCTTACTGATGATTGCTAAAGGCAAGCTCTCCATTGCTGTCTTATTACTTTTTGGGGTAACGGCATTACTCTCAATGTGGATCAGTAACACGGCAACTGCGGCAATGATGTTACCGTTAGTGTTAGGGATTTTATCTAACTTAGATATTCGTTCAGAACGTAATACTTTCGTCTTCGTACTATTAGGTGTTGCTTATAGTGCCAGTATCGGTGGTTTAGGTACGTTGGTGGGTAGCCCGCCAAATGCAATTGCTGCTGCTCAACTAAATTTAGATTTTATTACTTGGATGAAGTACGGTGTTCCAATCATGTTAGTGCTATTGCCTATCATGTTTATTGTGATGTACCTGATGCTACGTCCTAACCTAAAACATAAATTTGATCTGAAATTAGAAGTGTTAGAGTGGAATAACAAACGTGTTATTACCATGATTATCTTCTTAGTAACGGTATTTTGCTGGATCTTTAGCTCCTTTATCAGTAGCGCTTTCGGTGGTGTGAAAGATTTAGATACCGTCATTGCAGTCAGTGCCGCTATTGTTATCGGGGTGACGGGTGTAGCAAGTTGGAGCCAAATTCAGGAAAATACAGAGTGGGGCGTATTAATGCTGTTTGGTGGTGGTTTAACACTGAGCGCAATTTTACAATCTTCTGGTGCAAGTTTGGTTATGGCTGATTTTATGAAAGATACTTTTGGTAACAGCCATTGGTTTGTCATTATTCTTGCTGTAACAACCTTTATTATTGTTTTAACTGAATTCACCAGTAATACCGCCAGTGCTGCGTTACTTGTTCCTATCTTTGCAACGGTGGCACAAGCTTTAGGCATGCCTGTTATGGCGTTAACGATGATTATTGGTATCGGTGCATCATGTGCCTTTATGTTACCAGTGGCAACGCCACCCAATGCTATTGTATTTGGCTCCGGATATATTAAACAGACAGAGATGGTACGTGTAGGTGGGGTACTTAACCTTGTGTGTATCTTAGTTATCTCTCTCTTTGCTTGGTTCTTCTGGTTATAATTACAATTACTAATTAATAAATAAAAGGTATCTATAAAAATAGGTACCTTTTTTATTTTAATTAAATTAGTTTTTTTATTTTAATTATTCTAATTTTTTTAATTTTATCAAATTAGAAAAAAAACAAATTGTACCTATACTTTAATTTCATTCTTTATTCTAATAAAAATAGTAGGTACAGGTTATGATTACAGTTTTAGATTATTTATTAGTAAGATTAAAAGAGTTAGAAATTAAAACTATTTTTGGTGTTCCCGGCGATTATAATTTACCTTTTATTGGTGTTGTTGATAATGATAAAGATATTCAATGGGTAGGCGCATGTAATGAATTAAATGCATCATATGCTTGTGAAGGATACGCACGGATCAAAGGTTTTTCTGCTCTGTGTACAACCTATGGAGTGGGGGAGTTAAGTGCGATAAATGGTGTTGCTGGCGCATTTGCAGAGCAGGTTCCCATTATTCATATTGTTGGCGCGCCTTCTCAGTCAAAGCAAGAGAAAGGAAAAACATTACATCATTGTTTAGCGACGGGTAGGTTTGATGCCTTTGAAAAAATGTATCGCCATATTTCAAAAACAACGGCTGTATTAACATATCACAATGCGACGGAAGAAATTGATAGAGTATTAGAAACATTGTGGCGTTATCGATATCCGGTTTATTTATTAATACCAGAGGATGTCGGTGTGATGAAAGTTAATAAACCAAAGTTACCATTACAATTAACATTACCTCAAAGTAATCCCGACGATTTAAATAAAGTTATTACTCTTCTTGAAAATAAAATTAAGCAATCAAAATCACCATGTATTATTATTGGCGAACAAGTATCACGTTACCAATTAAGAAAACAAGTTGAGAATTTATTAGAAAAAACTAATCTGCCGTTTTTTACTGTATGGGGAAGTAAAGGGGTTGTTGATGAAGGGCGTCAACAGTATGGTGGAATATTATTTGGTGAATTATCTAATCCACAAGGTTTAGATTATATTATAAATTCTGATTTAATTATTAGTCTTGGGGTGAGTTGGGATGAAGTTAATACAGCGGGATTTACCTTCGACGTTCCCACACAAAATTGCTATCAATTTTATGATACTTATAGCTTAATAGAGGAAGAGAAGATTTATGGCGTTTCTTTACTCGATATGCCTAACGCCTTATTAGCCCTTGACTATATTTATCCCCACAACATAGCGTTACTACCGCAAAAAATAGTACCGCCTGATTGGCAAGGACTGATAAAAATAGATTCTATTCCTCTTCTGTTAGATAAAGTCCTTGATGATAATTCGGTTATTCTTGCTGAAGCAGGTAATGCTTTTTTATGTGCTGTTAATCATATATTTTCTGGTAACAGTCAATTAGTGGTCAGTAATATTTGGGCATCCATTGGTTATACTTTACCCGCCGCATTAGGTGTTACTCTTGCATTAGAAAACCAAGGACGTGCCTTTGTTGTTATTGGTGATGGTGCATTTCAAATGACTGCACAAGAGCTTTCTACTTTATTACGCTTAAAACTCAATCCCGTTATTTTTATTGTTAATAATCAAGGTTACGCATTTGAAAAGATCTTTTACGGGCCTAAAGATACCTTTAATGATATCCAAAACTGGAATTACTCACAGTTACCTGAGCTATTTAATTGTGATGCTTATAGTGTGAAAGTGGATAGTCTAGAAGCGTTAGAAACCGTATTACCTTTATTAAAAGTGCATCAAGATAAACTTTGCCTTGTTGAACTTGATATGGATAAACATGACTATTCGGAGCCAATCAGTGAATTTATTGCGTTGCTTAATCAGTATAAATGATGGGTATTAAAATGTTATAAAGTAAACAGCCATCTAACTATCCGCTCGATAGTTAGATGGCGTTAACTGTTTATCAAGGCGCTAAAAACTATTTTTTTAAGTAAAGCGTTAATTGCGTTCCCGGTTTTAACATCTTGATATCAGCATTCCAGCTCATTAATTGCTTAAGATTAATATTGTGACGACGAGCAATACTGTAATAAGAGTCACCTTGACGAACTTTATAGTAACTTGGTGAAGCGCCGGTTGGTTTGCCTGTCGGACGATTGTTCACACTACCTGCATTATGAATTTTTAATGTTTGCCCAACTAATAGGGTACTCTTTGCACTTAATCCATTGAGTCGTTGTAGCTCTTTTACGCTCATATTATAACGTCGAGCAATGGCATAAAATGAATCACCGGAGCGGACTTTATAAATGCCTTCTTGCTTAATCGACTGATTGGCTTTAGCGACCGCTAAACGGATGGTCTTTAAAATCGCTTCGTCAGCAAACGCATTTTGGAACTGCGCAAGTTTATTACGAGGAAGTAAAATAACATGAGGGCCATTTGGTGCGGTGATCCCGCGCTTATAGCCAGGGTTATAGTCTTTTACGGTTGTAATAGGTAATTGGCTAAGTTCAGCGACTTTGCTTAATGTTATCTGTTCGCCAATATCAATTGCGGCTAATGATTTATCGCGATAGTTACTTTTCGGGAAAGTGATATCGGCTTCATTGTCACGGATAACTTTACTTAAGGCGAGAATTTTAGGCACATAATTCATGGTCTCTTTGGGTAATGAAAGTGACCAGTAATCGGTAGGTAGGTTTTTGCTCTCATTAGCTTTTATCGCTTGCATAACACGACCTTCGCCCGCATTGTAAGCGGCTAATGCTAAAGGCCAGTCGCTATCAAACATAATGTAAAGGCGCTCAAGCAAATCTAAGGCTGCATTAGTAGAAGCGACAACATCACGGCGACCGTCATACCATTGATTTTGTGCTAGACCATAATAATTAGCTGTGACAGGGACAAATTGCCATAAGCCCGCCGCTTTAGCTGAAGAGGTGACATGAGGATTAAACGCACTTTCCATCACCGGAACCAGTGCAAGCTCCATCGGTAGATTACGTTTTTCTATTTCCTCAATAATCCAATACATATAAGGCTCTGCACGTAATGCAACGGTTTGTATATGTTTTGGATTATTTAAAAAATAAGTTTCTTGCTGCGAAATCCTTTCATTGTCAGGGATATCCATTTTTAATTCACTTACTACATAACCCCACAAATTGGTTTTTATATCATATTGTGGTTGGTAAGAAGTTGAAGTCCCTAAAGATGTGGGTGTTATCGCAGACAAATCGGGTTTTATGCTCTTAGATTGCTGGCAACCCGCCAATAGCAATATAGAGAACAAAATCACTTTTGTCTTCATGTTCGAAAATTAGTCCTGTGTGTTTTTTGCCCTAAATAATACTAGTGTTCCCAAATAAAACAACCGATAGGAACTAAAAGTTGTCTTTTAATTCTCTTAATTTTGTAAATGTCTTTATTGGAGCATAAGTATTAGAAGTTATACCTAAAATTCTTTGTAAATCAATATCTTCAGATTTTAGAAAAAGATTAATATTCTTTTCATTTTTCAGTGTTATCGGCACTGTTGGTTGCAAATGATGGCGCATTTCAGTAACTTGGTTTAAATAATCGGTAATATCAGGATTTTTTGGCATAATATGGTGCGCAAAGGTCAAGTTAGCTAATGTATACTCATGGGCACAACAAATTAAGGTGTTATCAGGTAATGCCATTAACTTTTGTAATGAGCTAAACATTTGTTGTGCACTACCTTCAAATAAACGTCCGCAACCGCCGGAAAATAGCGTGTCACCGCAAAATAAATAAGGTTCGCTATAGTAGGCGACATGACCTAATGTATGGCCTGGTGTTCCGATGACTAAAAAAGAAAAAGAATCAACAATAATGTGTTCTTGATCATGAATAATTTTATTAGCGCCTTTAGTTTGTGTTTCTTGTGGACCAAAAACCTCAATGTTAGGATATTTACTAACCAACCCAGCAACACCACCGACATGATCTTCGTGGTGATGAGTTAACAAAATAGCGACAGGTGTTAATGAACGTTGTGAGATGATGTCTATAACCGGTTTGGCTTGGGAAGGATCGACAATCACACATTCACTATTTTCATTACTTAATAGCCAAATGTAGTTATCGGATAAAGCGGGAATTCTGATAAGCTCCATAAAGTTACCTTACTTATAAATATAAAAGGGTTAAACGATGAAAGCAGCGCGTTCGGGAAAACCAATTTGTATGCCAAGCTCTTGGCGTAATATTCCTTGGGGAGAATATTACCGTATGGCAATTGAATTGCGATTACAAAATTGGTGGCCGAAAATATACGGTTTTCATATGCTTAAATTAGGTCAACTTAGTGCTGAACTCGATACTAAATCCAGTATGGTCTCACATCAAGTTAACGTGACTACAACGACGACAAACACAGATGTTATGGCGTCTCTCAATTATCTGCCATTTGAAAATAAATCGGTTGATGTCTGTCTTATGGCTCATGTTTTAGATTACAGTGCAGATCCTCATTGGTTATTAAGAGAAGCCGATCGTGTATTAGTGGATGACGGTTGGATCATCCTATCAAGTTTTAATCCTATCAGCCTATTAGGTATAGGAAAATGTACGCCTATTTTACGGCATAAACAGCCCTATTATTGTCGGATGTTTTCACTTCGTCGCCAAGTTGATTGGTTAAGTGTGCTTAATTATGAAGTGATAACACAACAGAACTTCCAGATTATGCCATTTTCCCGTCCCGTAAAACGTGATGGTAAGCGCTATCATGTCGGGGGATGTTTAAATTTAATATTAGCACGTAAAAGAACGCTTCCTTTAACACCCACCGCGATGAAGTTTGCATTACCGCGTATGAGTGTAAAAGGCAGAGTTTTAGGCGCTACACGTAATCGACCTGATTAATATCACTATCTGCCGTTATTACTCTCAGGTTTTATCTTGTTGACTTTCTAGATAGCCAGTATCTTCTTTTGTGGGAGATTGCGCGGCCGCTTTGGCCAGTTCATCACAGCGTTCATTTTCGTCATGGCCTGCATGACCTTTAACCCAATGCCATTCAATTTCATGACGCTCAATGGCTTTATCAAGACGCTTCCATAAATCAACATTCAGCACAGGGCTTTTATCTGCTTTACGCCATTGGCGTTTTTTCCAACTATGTATCCACTTGGTAATTCCCTGTCTGACATACTGGCTATCCGTAGTCAGTGTAATTTTACAAGGGAATTTTAACGCTTCTAATGCTACGATAGCAGCAAGGAGTTCCATGCGGTTATTGGTGGTCATAAAAAAACCTTCACTAAGGGTTTTTTCATGCTGTTGGTAGCGTAAAATTGCACCATAACCACCAGGACCTGGGTTGCCTAAACATGAACCATCGGTGAATATTTCTACCTGCTTGTGCATAAAGGCGACTTATCCTTTTTAAGTAATACGAAAAATTAACCCTAAGTCTGACATAAAAACGGATTATGAGCACTCCAATCACACGACAAATTGTACTAGATACCGAAACAACCGGTATGAACAAACTGGGCGTTCACTATGAAGGCCATAATATCATTGAAATTGGTGCCGTTGAGGTTATCAATCGTCGCTTAACTGGGCGAAATTTCCATGTTTATATAAAACCAGAAAGACTGGTTGATCCTGAAGCTTTTGAAGTTCACGGGATCAGTGACGAATTTTTAGAAGATTGTCCTTCATTTGCAGAAATAGCGGATGAGTTTTTAGCGTATATTCGTGGTGCAGAATTAATTATCCATAACGCCTCGTTTGATATCGGCTTTATGGATTATGAGTTTCAGAAGCTTAACCGTGATATTCCTCTCACAGAAACTTTTTGCCAAATAACCGATAGCCTTGCTATGGCAAGGGAGTTATTTCCTGGCAAACGCAATAATCTAGATGCGTTATGTGACAGATATTTAATTGATAACTCCAAACGAACACTGCACGGCGCATTATTAGATGCCGAGATCCTCGCTGATGTTTACTTAGCTATGACCGGTGGGCAAACCGCATTAGCTTTTTCAATGGAAGGTGAACCGAGCGAAGAGCAAAAAGGGGATGATATACAACGTATTGTACGACCAGTGCGTGGATTAAGAGTAATAAAAGCCTCTGCAGAAGAGTTAGTTGCGCACGAAGCTCGGTTAGATTTAGTGGTGAAAAAAGGAGGCCACTGTTTATGGCGTCCAGCTCCTGCTTCGAATGATGAAACTGCATAAAGGTAAAGTGATATAAATAGAGTGTTGAGATTAAAAACTATCCAAACGCATCTTTTTGTTAGAAAAATAGTTGACGACAAGGTAAGAGATTCGTAATATTCATCTCGTCCGAAAGGATACGCGGAGCGGTAGTTCAGTTGGTTAGAATACCTGCCTGTCACGCAGGGGGTCGCGGGTTCGAGTCCCGTCCGTTCCGCCAGAATATGACGCCATGCTATTGATTAGCATGGCGTTTTTTTTTAGGTTATGATGGAATACCATTATTGACTTACTTAGATTTGGATATTTCGTATTGATAATCTCACCATTTTTATGGTCATCCTAATATATTTGGGGGTCAAAAATAATAGTAACCGTTCCACGGTAAGTATCAGGTCTTGTTAAAAGCATTTTATCGACATCATGTTGCGCTACCAGAAAATCAATATTCCCCTTACGATTACTTCCAATATCTTTTGTTAAAAACGTATTATTTACTATATCCTTATGGATTGGCATTAGCGCACGTGTAACCGTGCTATTGGTTTTCTGATTAATAATATTATTTGGTAAGCTCAAATACGCTTTTACTGGAACCAGTTGACCATTATTGTCACTTTTTATGGCACAATTTTCACCGTGAACATATTGGCATTGTATATAAGTCGTAAATGCACCTGTTGAAGACAGTAAAAAATCACTTCGAGCAGTAAGCTGAGGTGTAATTTTCGTTATCATCCAACGTTCCCAGTTTTGCTTTCCTTGCTCTTCGGTACAAATTTTACCTGCGCTACAAGGTTGCAATGATAACGCACGACTTTCAGGCGTTGTAGTGACGATTAAATCATGATTAACAGAAAGAATGAGATTGATATCAACAACGCTGTCACTGGCTTGGTAATTATCGCCAAAATCAAAGTCGCCTCCTGGTCCTACAGTAAATGATAATTTCCCTTTATAGGTCCCTGATCCTACGGTTAATAAGTTATCTTTAGCCACTAATGAATAACCCATGCTCATGTCATAAAATCGGTGAGGTTCGGTTCTGTTTATGGTACTTATTTTATAACAGGGTGAAGTGTTGTTTGATGTTTTCCAAATAAATTGGATCCAGCTTCCTGAGCCTGACCCTCCTCCCCATGAAGGAGTATAAAAAGTACAGCCCCCTCCCCGAGGTGCGCTAAAATCTTTGCCTTCATCCCAACTAGATGAACTGCTATTTGTTGTAAGTTGTGAAGAATAACTAGTAACCCTAAATATAACGTCAAATGTTTCACCAGTATTCTGATTTCTTACTGTAAGTATTCTAGGGGTTTTAGGAAAATTAAAGTAAGCACCTTCACGAGGTTTATTTTTAGCAACAATAGGATATGAAATTGTTGTTGTTAACGGCAAATAAACACTGACATCATTAGCATCGCAATATTTTGGCCATCGAGAACAATATCCGCTTCTGGGGGTTGTATTTGTAAAAATACCATCACTATTACTGTTATTTATTGCGGGGGTGAATTTTGCGGTTAAATTAATCGTTGCACTATTAACAACCGCACTCATTGCGAGCATAACAGTGCCAAGAATGTAATGATAATAGCGCATTACATATCTCCTATTGGTGAACAATGAATAACTGGGAAAAACTGTACGTCTTTTCCTGGTGATAGGGCATCAGGTAATTGACACGATAACGCCGATGATTGACTATTGCCTAAGACCGTTAATTTTTGGTTATTAATACCTGAATCTAATGTCAAAACGCCTTCTGCATTAATAATCCCACTGCTGATATCACTAGTAACCTGACGATGCTTTAATATTTGACCAAAGTTATCTTGTAGCATTGCCACCAGCACTGTTGTTTTGACGGCTTTTAATTTTAAATATTTCACACTACCCCGGTTCATATTTATCGATTCATACTCAGGAAAAACTTTGCCGTTATTTGTACCCATGCTGTAAAAATGAATAGGCTCATTTTTCCAGATATCAGTAGGAATGATATTTCGTCCCTGAAATAATTTTGTTTCTTTGATACTGTCTGAGGCGACAATTTGCATATCGGGATCATCTGACTCTAAGTCAACGATAAATGCCGATTCCATCCCTAAACTGCGTTCGCCACTACTCACCGCAAAATTTCCTTCACCCAACACCAGTGTTTGACTTATGTTGATCCCCGTTGTTGTGCTTTTGTCTTGCACGTAATGCTGGACATATGCATCACCACTAAGTGTTCGACTTTCCAAGGCGCCGTTACCGCTAATGAGTGTATTTTCACTACTTTGTGATATTCCTGCACCTAACCAACGAACAGCCCCTTCATCTTGGGGTTGCCATTGGTAATTTAGGCTAGAATAACTATTGCTATCGTTAATACCTGCATCTACTGATAAAGTATGTTTTGCACTCGGCATTACTGACAGGCTGACGCCTAGTGCCACACCCTGCTCCCGATTTTTTTGATTAAACCCAGGGCGGTCATACGCACTTAACCGAAAATTAACATCTCGATTAGCCAAAATCGCTTTTGTTGTCAATGCGGTATCAATCTCAACTCCTTCTCTTGATGGGTTTTTCATATATTGTCCATTCAATGTCAGTGAACTAGACCAAGGTAATTGGGTGAATAGTGAAGCTCCCCAAGTATTTCCTACTTGTTGAGACGACTCTGTTAAACGATAGTTTTGATTGGAAGTTCGACGCCAAAATACATTCATTGAATTCCCCGGTGAAAGTGTTCGGTAATAGCGTAAATCCACGCCTGAATTTTTTCGGGTATCTTCATTAGTCAGGGTGTATTGAGCAAAAAAACTATCATCAGAAGATAATGTTATATTTGATCTTGCACTGAGTTGATAGTTATCAGCCGATATCAAGAGGCTACTTCCTAAAATGACACGGGGGGGTGAATAAGTAATCTATGGCTCCGCCACCAATAAATGCGCTATCATTTTCAGTTGTATTCTTACTACTAAGAACTAAATCCTTTTTTTGTCCTCCCCATAAATTCAAACGCCATTTTTGATTAGGGTTTTGCCACCCTAGCGGTTTGTATACTTGAGCCGTTTGAGTATCCACAACTTTACCATTTTCAAGGGTATTAATTGTTATGTTATAAATACCACTAGGTAAACGCCGTGTGTCAATGGCTTGCATGCCAGGTTGCAGTTGTTGTGAATAGATGAGCCGATTATCTAGCCATACTTCTGCGATCCCTTGATTGGCGGCCGTGATATAAATAGGGGAGGCACTGACACTTTCGTTATTTATCAATAATGCATTTGATGTTCCCCACATCACTCCGGCGACAGAGCCTGTATTAAATCCGTTGGTTTCGACATTTCCTTTATCCGTATCTGGAGAAAAAATGCCCAAGCGGATAAAGCTACCGGCTAATTCTTTTTGGGTGTATAGCGCATAAATATTGGTTTCTTGTGATTGGTTGGCCTGACTAGAGCCATAGGACTGTAGTGATATATTTTGCGTCCAGCCGAAAAGAGATGAAATTACGGATGAACTAAAATTCCAGGTCTTTGCTGAATGCACTGAAACGGCTGACAAATTATTGTGCATAATGACACCATTTGGCAAAGCGCTAGGCAAATAGATATAATCACTTTTCACTTGTTCAGTTTCATAGTGCGAAGTAAATAATTTTAATGAAGAATTATCTAGTCGATATTCAGCAGAGACGAGTCCTGCGGGGCAGGAAGCATCACAAGCACCTAATGAGATGCCTTTTTGTAAAATCTCAGCCCATTCATTTTTAACTTGCGGTTTAATATCAGGTTCTTCATCTAAAATTCTCAAGAGATTAATTTGTCCATTTTCATGAAGTGAAAAGACAGCTTCAAAAAGGGGAGAATCATTAAGATACACTTGAGAAACAATTTCTGAGTTATAAAAATATTGCTTAAATTCACTCGGTATTTTTATTGTATTATTTGCCAGGAATACACTTGATCCTAAGGCTATTTCTGGTATTAACATTAATGCAAATAATACTTTCATATCACATATACTCACTAAATCACTGTATACTTATGTAACAAAAGCGTTCCGATGCTTAATAAGCACAAAAATATTCTTATCAGAACGAAATGTGGTTAGCCTAGGTAGCAAGAAGGAAGGCTCTAAAGAGCCCCCTTAGTTGAATAATTTATTAGCTTTCAGGCTCAACTGGAGTCTCAACTACAGGCTCAAAAACCATGGCTACTTGGCCTGTAAAAGAGCCTGTTACTGTTAGAGGGGTATCTGTTTGTTGTGTAATACGAAGGTTGGTACGACCGCCTGTTTTGGCATCATCAGCATTAACTACAGTGCTAGGCGTTTTACTGAGTGTTACGCCGTTAAAAATGACTGCTAATGGAATGGTATCATTACCATTTGATAAGATTGCGGTACCCTTTGAGTCAGTATTTGTTAAAGTTGCTTGAATACCCCCAGAGGTGTTTTTATATTGAAATTGCTTGGTGAAATCTTGTAATTTACGGGTGCCTAAATCGAAAGCCATTTCTTGTGTTTGGTTTATCCAACCACTCTCAACAGGGATAACCTGAAAAGATTCTGTAGGAATAGTTGCCGTTAAATCGATAGCATAGCGTTGTTCATCTGCTGCGTGAGCTACCATTGAACCTAAGGCGCCACAAGATAGAAATATAATGGATAATGATCTTTTTAACATTTAGAAATACCTCATATATTATGATTGATAAAAAATAAAACAAATAAACTCTATTTATTTGCGATTACTGAAATTTAAATTAGTTGTTTAGATTAATATTAATAATTAAACGTGTTAGATTTATCACCTTCGATTAATACAAAGTTAATTTTATTATTTATTTTTTTTTGTAGAACAAATTCTCTTCCTGGTAAGATAATTTCTCGCGCTTTATTCTCACAGTGTGACTTTATATTTTCACAATAACGGATATTATCCAATATAATGGTGGCGTTTCCTTTATTTTTTATTGAAATTTGTTTATTTGTGTCATCAATAACGGTATTAAATAAGGGATTTTTAGCTTGCATCACAACCACACTGCCGTAGCCAGTTAACACATTAACTCCCACATCCAATGCATTTTTTTTGTATTGTGTTATTTCATCTTTGCTCATTCCAAAACCATCATTTTCTTCAGGAAGAACGGGAGTAAAACGAATTCTAAAATAACGTTCTTTTTCTCTATCCCCTGGCCATAGTATGCGGACTGACTGAAAACTTGATGGTGGAATAATTAATCTCAATGGGGAGACAATCAGCCGTTCTTGCGTTAATGAACCTTCTTTAATTTCTTTTTGTGCTGATTCACGCTGATTCATTTTTGGATCAGCATCAATTTCCAATATCTCAACACGAACAAACGCAGTAGATGTTCCTGTGTTATATACGCGCTTGGTGAGGCTTTGGGTTTCTGGTGTAAAAACATCATACATACTACCAATGCCAATAGAAGGTGAAGCATAGACTGATGTTGTTATACTTATTAATGATAATACAGAATAAATTAAAATAAAGTTAAGACGTTTAAGCATATATAATCCAATCTTTATGTAATTAAATAATAATTCAAAATAATATAAATAGTAAATTTAAATCATATTAAGACTTAAATTAATTCCAGTAAAATAGATTGATGTTAAATGCAGTCTAGTTTATTAGTGTTAATTCAGTATTGAATTGTTGTTGACGCTGGTATTCAGTTAAAATTTCACCGGGATCTTCATAAAATACCTCAGCAACTAAATCAAATATTGTCTTATCCAATTCATTTAATAAATATAAAATAATTTCGATTGTAAAATTTGTTTGTCCTCGTTCTAATCGAGAAATATGTTGTTGGGAAAGATTTAATTTTTTTCCTAGGCTTTTCCCTGAGATACCTAGTAGTGTCCTATGTCTTCTAATAAATGAACCAACACGAACATTTATGTTTACTGTATTATATTTCATTAACACCTTTCACCTGTTTTTTTGAAATAAAATAAAGGGTATACCTAAATTATTAGGATAAGCATCTGGGTTGTTGGAAGGAAAGGGTAGGGTAAATTAGCCAGCAGTGGAAATAGTTTAAAACGATCTGTTTTGTCTTTTTTGATAGCTTTTAACTATCATTGTGTGTTTTATTGATCGTTTATATCAATATTTTTTTGCCTTTTAATATCTTACTTTATGATTTTAAAATAGTTTTTTATAGCATATAAAGATACACAAAGAAATTATAACTCTAGTTATTATATTGTAATTGAAATATTAATTCATATGATGCAATGGTATGTGACACATTACTCATTTTAGTTGTTTTTTTGGGCTAGTCATTAGCTATAGGATCATCATGGGTAATTGAGCTTTAGTGATGAATAAAGTATCTGTTGAAATGTTTAAGTTTTATTTGCTATTAAATAAGAGCAATTCATATCAACTGGTAGCTTTATTTTACCTATTACATCTTGTTATTGAGAATAGTAACTATTATCGTTATAGTTTTAATTCGCATTAGCTTGCTATAATATCTCTTATATCTAGCGTGGGGTAACTAACAGGCTAACATTCAATGAGCGAAAATAGAGCGTCTAAACAACACTCAAGTAAAACAACAAAAGCAAGGGTAGTGAAGGAATATCAGCGACAGATACTTCGTCGTTTCTTTTACTTAATGATATTAGGGGGGCGTGTTATGTAGCGTTTTGATCCTTGATTTTACTTTAGGGCCTTCAGGATTATCGCTGACTGAACTGTGGAATACACTAATATCGCCAGAAACTGCCGATGCTGGCACTCGGGTTATTGTGTGGGATATCAGGCTACCTTACTCCCTTATGGCGGTTGTCGTTGGAATGTCACTCGGGTTAGCGGGTGCTGAAATGCAAACTATACTCAATAACCCGCTGGCAAGTCCCTTTACGCTTGGCGTCTCTTCTGCCGCTGCTTTTGGTGCTGCTTTAGCGATTGTTTTAGGGGTTGGTATTCCGGGGGTTCCTGCTCAGTGGTTTATTTCAGTTAATGCGTTTATTTTCGCATTACTGGCAACGTTGTTACTGGACTTTATCTCACGTTGGATGCGAGTTTCTACCTCTGGAATTATTCTCTTTGGCATAGCGTTAGTGTTTACTTTTAATGCTGCTGTTTCCATTATGCAATTTATCGCTAATGAAGATACGCTTCAGGGATTAGTGTTCTGGACAATGGGTAGCCTTAATCGGGCATCGTGGGATAAGTTATACATTTTATTGGTTGTATTAGTGATTATCTTCCCCTTGTCATTGATGAATGCTTGGAAACTGACGGCACTTCGTCTAGGGGAAGATCGTGCGATGAGCTTTGGGATCAACGTCAGACGCTTACGCCTAACAACATTACTTCGTATTAGCATCATTTCTGCCTTGGCGGTGGCATTTGTTGGCCCAATAGGTTTTATTGGATTAGTCGCACCTCATATTGCTCGGATGACGGTTGGCGAAGATCATCGTTTTTATTTGCCCGCAAGTGCCCTTATTGGTGCATTGGTATTATCGATAGCTTCTTTAGTCTCCAAAAACCTTTTATCTGGTGTGATTATTCCGGTGGGAATTGTGACTTCTCTTGTGGGTATCCCTTTCTTTGTTAGTATCATTTTGCGTCATCGCGGGAGAATATAATGAATACGGGATTGAATGCTGGGTTGCGTATTGAAAAGCTTTCTACGGGATATGCGAAGCGAGAAATAATTAAAGAATTAACGGTCTCACTGCTTCCACGAGGGAAAATTACTGTTCTTTTGGGGCCTAATGGCAGTGGTAAATCGACGTTGTTAAGGGCGCTTGCTGGGCTTAATAGCGCACAAGGAAAGCTTTTTCTTGGTGATGATGAATTACTCTCCCTCTCTTTTTCTAAACGAGCAGAGCAGGTAGTTTATTTGCCACAAACTCTACCTGCGGGTGTTTATTTGAGTGTCTTGGAGTCAATTCTGGTTGCAAGACGAGCTTTAGGTGAACATCGTTCTCATTCAGCGAATGGTGAAGTTATAGATCTATTAGAACAACTGGGAATTTCACATTTAGCTATGCGATATCTTGACGAATTATCCGGTGGGCAAAAACAATTGGTGGGGCTTGCTCAATCACTAATTCGACGACCAAGTTTATTATTGCTAGATGAACCACTTAGCGCACTCGATCTTAATTATCAGTTTCATGTGATGGAATTAATCGCGAGAGAAACCAAGAAACGTAATATGATTACTGTGGTTGTTGTTCACGATATTAATATTGCATTACGCCATGGAGAGCATGTATTAATGCTTAAAAATGGGGAGTTAGTTGCCAATGGTTTACCAACTGAGGTGATCACACCAGAAATACTCGCCGATGTTTATCGCGTTAGCGCCCGTATTGAACGATGCTCTAGAGGCCATCCCCAGGTATTAATTGATGGGAGGATAAATGATATATAGCATTTTTAAACCACTCAAATAATTGTATTTGATATGATGACTATACTTATTTGGGTGGTCTTTGATAGATTCAATTTGGTTTATATTTACCATTGATAATACGCGTGGCTTGTTTTATTAAAGGTAAATCAATCATCTCCCCATTAATCTGAAAAGCATAACTGGCTGTTGATTGCTTAACCACTTCTTGCGCCCATTTAATTTTTTCCTCAGTAGGTTTAAATGCCTTATTAACAGTATCTATTTGATCTGGATGAATACAGAGTTTAGCGCCAAATCCAAGAGCGCGAGCATGGTTGGCATCCATTAATAATGTATTAGGTGTGCAAAATTCAGGGGTGACACAGTCAATAGGGGAGATAAGGTTGGCAATGCGTGAAGCGATAACGATTCGGCTTCTTGCGTATAGCAACGCTTCTGCTGTTTGTTGGCAATCAATATCTAGTGAGTAATCTAATGAGCCGAATGCTAATCTCGTTACACCACTATTGGCAATCTCTTCACAATGGTGCACTCCACGCGCTGTTTCTATAATGCCTATAAATGGTCGCTTTGATATAGCCAGATGAAGTTTTGATTTTATATAGGAAAGTATTTCCGCATCTTCCAGTTTTGGGATCATTACTCCTGTCATTAGCGTTTCATTTAATGAATTTAATAGATCAACATCGTTTTTAAATTCTTTCTCTTTAGGATGATTTATTCTGATATATATACTGGTGTTAATGATGGTGTTATTTATTGTCGTTAGCCAATTTTGAATGTTGTCACGTCCGAGCGGTTTTTCATCAGGATGAACCGCATCTTCAAGATCAAGAATGATCGCATTTGCACCATAAGTTAACGCTTTGGAAATCATAACTTTTTTATTAGCAGGGACAAACAGATAGCTAATCTCTTCGTTCATATTTACCTACCTTAGTAATAAATATAATGTATCTTCCATAAAAACGAATAATTATGAGAATGAGATTGATTATTATTTACACCATCATTTTCTGATGGTAGCTTACTCATCAACCTTTTTCAAGACGCTCGAAAAAGTAAAAAAAGGTTAAGTAACCCCCCAAGATAGATAAATTTAAATTAATTGTTTAAGCCTTATTTCTTTGGGAGAAAAATGATGGAGACGGTAGAGAAAAAGAGTATTGCAGGGCAACAAACTGCTATACAAACAGATTTTTCAACACGTAATGCCCTTGCTCGTATCATTCGCTGTCTTTTTGCAGAAAAATTATTGGATGATAATAAACTGCAAGTTTTTAATGATGAAAATAACGTTAAGTACCCGCTTTCTGATGGGATACATATCCTTCAATTTAATCAAACGACCGTTTTTCCTGCAAATACCGTTATTAATCGCGGTGATATTATCCTTAAATCAATGGATGGTCACCACCGAATGGTGCAATCCCATGAAGAACTTATGGGGATACTGAAAAACGAGCTTAGTTTCACCCCTACAACGGAGGGAATAACAAAATTCAATAAAGATGTAGCAAACAGTATCCATAATGATCGATTAGCTAGAGCACATCGGTCAAAGTGGCGGGATACGATTTCTAATGAGATGGCACAAGAGGGAACATCTTGTTTTATTGAATGGATAACACGTCATTACAGTCGGCGTGATGGTGCAACTTTTCTCGATCAGTGGGGCGCTCTTGAAGGTCATTCTTATTACCCAACTTGGAAATCTAGACCCGGTTTAAGCGATGATGATATTGTCGCACTATCAGCTGAATTTGGTGCACGAGTTAATCTGCGCATCGCAGCCATACAAACCGATATGGTTTATTGTGAGAAGATGCCCCATATTCAGGATATCCATCAATGGTTTTCATCGGCTTTTCCAACCGTTTGGAATAAATGGTGTGAGTGGCTTACAAGCCAACACCAAAACCCACAAAAATGGTTACCTATTCCTCTGCATCCTTGGCATCTTGAACACTGGATCATTGCGCATTTCTCAAAAGAAATAGATGAAGGCATTCTTCTACCATTAGGCCCTCAACTTGAGACTGCGGCATCCATGTCGTTTAGAACCATGCTTCCTACCGCATCTAAATCACCCTTTATCAAATTACCTGTTGCTATCTGGATGACTAGCGAAATGCGCAGCCTTCAAGCCAAATCTATTCATATGGGGCCACGTATTAGTACGATTATTGAGGATATTTTGCGGGTGGATAAGGATTTTGATGGCAAGCTGGACTTTTTCCGAGAAGAAGTGGCGTGGCATTTTCATCATAACGTGCGTATGGATGACGCTGAAGGTAAGTTTCTCTCGGTCGTATTTCGTGATACGCAAGCATGGGAAAGAAACGATAATTTAATCGCTATCACAGTTGCATCATTATTTACTGAGCTCCCACATAAACCCCAACCCCTTATTAGCGAGCTGATCGCATTATCAGGCGACTTACCTGAAACATGGTTTCGTAATTATACCAAAGTCATACTGAAACCGGTTTTAGCGATGTATTTAATTTATGGCATTGCCCTTGAGGCACACCAACAAAATACGCAAGTTTTGTTTGATGATTCCGGTCGTGCGGTCACTATGCTTATTCGTGATTTTGGTGATGGACGCAGTTGGGCTCCAGCACTGCGCCAGCAAGGTTATGAGCTTCAACCTTATATCTGGCCCGGCATTTTACCCACGGTGTTTGAAGATGATATTGAACCTGTCAGAACCTTCGTTGTAGATGCTTGTCTTGTCAGCCATTTACATGAAATTGCGCTTTGTTTAACTCAACTTTATGACATCCCTGATACCCGCATATGGACTGTGATCGGCGAAGAGCTTGAACTTGTGTTTAAAGCACTTCAACCCAGAGTAGAGGCGGATTTTTGGCACAAAGAGCGTGAACATTTTCTCCACCACCCTTGGTATACCCGCTCATTAATGAGCATGCATTTACAGCAATATACTGATTACCGTCTTCAGCATGGACTTAACAATCCGTTAGCTGGTGAACAAGTAGATAACTCTAAGATCTGAGAGAATAATAATGATCACAAACAAACATTTTTTAGCATTGACTATTGCAGCAAGTTTAATTCCTGATTTCGTCAGCGCGGAAGAGAGAATTATTGTTAACGCAGAGCGCGTTAACCCCCAAACTAAAGGTAGGTTATCACAACAAGCCAACATAGGTTTATTGGGAAATAAAGATATCCAAGATATTCCATTTAGTATTAAAGGATATACCTCGAAATATATTGAGCAACGACAGGCTAAAACTCTTGGCGATGTAATAAAAGATGATCCATCCGTTCAAGTGACATCTCCGTCAGGTGGTATTCTTGATTCCTTTATGATCCGAGGATTCCCTATCGGGGAAGGTAATATTGGTGAAGTTGCCCTCAATGGTGTTTATGGTGTAGCGCCAAATTATCAGTTATTACCTCAATATTTAGAGCGAATAGAATTACTAAAAGGGCCTGGTGCGGGGCTTTATGGTATCTCCCCCAATGGCGGCGTTGGCGGTGTTGTTAACGCTGTGACGAAAAGACCTACTCGTCAGGGAACTAAACAGATTACCACCACTTGGGGATCTGATAATCAACTTGGTGCCTATATAGATGTAGGTAAATTGTGGGTAACCCCAGACGGTGAAATGTGGGGCGTCCGATTTAATGGTGGTGGTAGTGGTGGAGATTTGGCGCTTGATAATACTCATAAAAAAACGGCATTAGGTGCACTCGCTCTTGACTATGGAAAAGATGGATTCACTGTTTCAGTTGATTTATTCGATCAATATCAATATGTCAAATCACCTAATCGTCCTTTTATTGTCTTAGCGGGTATCGATGTTCCTAAGGCCCCTAATGGTCGACGGAATATTGCCCAAAAAGGGATGTGGTGGAACACCCGCGATCAGGGCGTATTACTGCACAGTTCATACGAGCTTAACGAT